>NZ_CP146069.1:3378275-3536096 GCF_037023735.1 Roseovarius sp. S88
GTCACCGAGACCCTGTCTTTGAGCAACGTTTCGCAAACAGAACAAAACGCGAGCCTCGTGCGTCTGTCCAGCAAGCTTGGCTTTAATGTTGCGACTTTGCCTGAGATCGAAGGCCTTGATTTTGTGCGCGCACAGGAACTCGGGTTCAAAGGTCGCCCGCTGGCTCAACTTACGTTTTTAACGACAGACATGGGGCCGGTTGCCCTTTGCATTGTGGAAACGGGCAACCAAACAACCGATAGGATAGAATTCGCCGAATTGCATGGGCTGGACACATATAGCTGGACTCAAGATGGATTCGGAATTCTGCTGGTTGGGCCGGGGGATGAGACCGGCCTTGAGGATGCGGCGGCTGCCTTTCGAGACGCATTCAAGGCTGAAAACGCCTGAAAACCTTTACTGGGTTTGATCCTGAATAGCCTCAGACAAACCCAGATATTGTCGAGTGGGTGCCGCAGTTGTGCCCGAATTAGAAGCGATACACGGTTCAGATCAAAAGACTTCACAGAGGTATCGAGTATGGATCGCCTTACCGAAATGGAGGCCTTCGCAACGGTTGTGGATCAAGGGGGATTCACGGACGCCGCGCGAAAGATGGGCATCTCCAAGTCTGCCGTGTCGAAACACGTCTCTTCGCTCGAGGCGCGTCTCGGTGCCCGCCTTCTGAATCGGACCACGCGCCGAGTCAGCCCGACCGAAATTGGTTTGGCATATTATGACCGTGCTTTGCGTGTTCTGAACGATGCAGGTGAAGCAGACGCACTTGTCAGTTCAATGCAATCAGACCCATCCGGGCTCTTGCGCATCTCCGTTGCAACCGATTTTGGCGTCAATCACTTGAGCCCTGTTTTGGGTCAATTTTTAGACGACTATCCGGACATTACGGTCAATATGGTTCTGAACAATCGCTATGTTGAGCTTATTTCCGAAGGCTTTGACATGGCCATCCGGATTGGCGAGCTCGAAGACAGCACATTGCGCGCTCGCAAGCTGACCGAGACCAACAAACGTATGATCGCAAGCCCTGCTTATCTAGAAAAGCACGGTCGGCCTGCGAAAATCGATGACCTCAACGAGCATAAACTGCTGCATTATTCCAGCCAATCCAACGGCTCAGTTTGGAAACTGACCGCGCCGTCAGGTGAAAAGCGTCAAGTGCGCACCGCTGGTGGTCTGTCGGTGAATGACGGACAGTCACTTCTGAATGCAGCAATCTCGGGTCTGGGCATCGCTTACCTACCAAGCTTCCTGTATTCCAGCGCCCTGAAAGACGGTCAAGTTGTTGACGTCATACCGGACCTGCCGGTCGAAACCCAAGGCATCTATGCGGTCTATCCTCCAGGGCGCTTCACACAGCCCAAGGTGCGCGCGTTTATTGATTTTCTCGTAAATGTCTTTGCTGAAAAAGGTCCAACAGACTGGTAACTTTTTGAGCATGCACAAGACGAAATGCGCCCTGCTTTGGCAGGGCGTTTTTTTTGTGCAGAATCCAAAATACAAACCGAATTTTCTTGTCGTTTTAGGTCCATGCCTCAATTTACCTTGAAATCCGCATCAAAGAACGAGGGCCGTATGTCTGAACCAAACCTGCTTTTGATTTCGGGATCACTCCGCAAGGCATCCTACAATCGCGCGCTTTTGCGCGTGGCCGCACAAGCGTTTGGTCCAGCGGGCGTCACCGAAGCGGACATCACTTTTCCTATCTACAACGGGGATGACGAAGACGCCGATGGCGCCCCGAAATCTGTGCATAGGTTTGCAGAACAAATTCGAAGAGCGGATGCGCTGCTGATAGGCAGTCCTGAATACAACAAGGGTATCAGCGGTGCATTGAAGAACGCTCTGGATTGGCTCAGCCGCATCGATATGCCTGCTCTTCGCCACAAACCCACAGTCGTGATGTCGGCTGCCGCAGGGCGCACAGGCGGAGAAACCGCGCTCTTCATGACGTTGAGCTGTCTGTCCCAGTTTCAGGTGCGCTTTGTCTTTGGCCCAGCCATCATGGTGGCCGATGCGTCAAAACAGTTTGATGAGAATGGTCGACTAACATCCGAAACCTATCAGAAGCTGGTAGACGAACGCATGGAAGCGCTGCGGGGGGCCATCGCTTAGCACGCTTCAAAACTCGGTTTGGTTCGCAATCTCAATCAGATTTCCGTCGGGATCACGGGTGTAGATCGACTTAAGTGGTCCAGTTGCACCAGTACGCGGAACCGGCCCTTCAATGATCTCAATTGAGCATGCCTGGAGATGCGCAGCACATTCATCCAAAGGCGTCTGCGTCCGAAAACACAAATCCGCGGACCCCGGTAGCGGCGCAGCAGCTTTCGGCTCAAATTCCGCCCCTGCCTGATGCAAGTTGATCTTTTGCGACCCAAATGAGAGCGCTGTCCGCTCCGTCCCATCCGCTGGTTGAAATCGCTGCACCGACATGCCCAAAGCTTGGTAAAACTCGACGGTTGTGCTGATGTCTTTGACCGTCAACACAATATGATCAAGCGATTGAATTTGCAGTGGCATTTCAAGATTGCTCCGGCTCTGAGTGCGCCCTAACCTGACAGCATGAGAATAGAGACGCAATCCGTTCAGGACGTTATGGACACCGCACGCGCGCGGGCATTACAGGCCACACTTGGCAGTTCTCCCAATCTGAACAGTGGTGATAGTCTTCCGCCCTTCTTCCACCAAGTTTATTTCTGGGATCCAAAGCCATCCAAAGACCTCGGACGCGATGGCCATCCAAAATTGGGAGAGCTGGTTCCAGATATGGGATTGCCGCGTCGGATGTGGGCCGGTGGCCAATTGGAGTTCAAACGACCACTCATCCTCGGACACCTCGCCGAAAGACGCAGCTCGACTGCAAAAGCAGAGAGAAAGCAAGGGCGCAGCGGACCGCTGGCCTTTGTCAAGATGCGTCATGAGATTTGGCAAGAGGGCGAATGTGCCGTGACCGAGCATCAGGACCTCGTGTATCGTGAAGACGAAGGGTCAGGATCGAAACCTGTGCCGCCAGTGGCGCGGACTGACGAAACCCACTCGGAAACCTTTTCGGTAAATAGCACAATGCTGTTTCGTTATTCCGCCCTGACCTTCAACGGGCACCGGATACACTACGACGAAACTTACGCCAAGGAGATCGAAGGTTATACTGGTCTGGTCGTGCACGGTCCTCTTCTGGCGCAAATGCTGATGCTTTTGGCCGAACGCAAACTAGGACGGCTCGCATCGTTTGCCTTTCGCGCCACAAGTCCTTTGATTCACCACGAAAAAGCAACGCTGTGCTGGCGAGAAGATGGCACCTGCTGGGTGCGTGGACCGGACGGGCGGCAGTGCATGCAGGCGCAAGCCAGCTAAGTACTAGTTTCGCATGATCCATCCTGTGGGAAGTGACGCTTCGGGCTTAAATTCTTGCGGGATTGAATCTTTCCCATCAAGCACAAGATCAGCCATCACCTGCCCCACCTTCGGGGCCATGCCGAAACCGATCTTGAAACCGCCATTTGTGATAAATTGACCTTGATAAAGCGGGTGACGTCCGAGCATTGGCGCCCGCGACTTGGCACGAGGCCTTAGACCTGCCCAGCGTGCGATGACAGGCGCATCAGAAAGTGCAGGCACGGCATATCGCGCACGCGAAACAATCTCATCCAACTGCTCATCTGTAGAGTGGGCGTCCATGAACTCTCTTTCCGAAGTTGAGCCGACTGCAGTCGTTCCGTCTTTGTGAAAAATCACATGCAAGCTGTCCGCAAAAACCTGTGGCGCTCCACTTGCTGCAAAATCCAAAAGAGCGGCCTGACCTTTGACCCCGTTTCCCACGGTGAAACCGATTCCATTCGATAGTTCTGTCAAGCCGTGCGCTCCAGTGGCATGGATGACTTGACCCTGTGCTTTGCTGTCTGCAACGACGCTAACGCCTTTCTTCTTGAGTGCCTCAGTTAAGGCGTAGCACGCGTGGCGCGGATGCAACGAGGCGGACAAGCTATCGTGGATATAGAACCCGGTCTTAGAACGAGGCGCGAGTGGCACGGCATCCTCGCCCACAACCTGCCAGGTCGCATGTTCGCCCCATAGCTCATTTGCTGAGACTTCCCGTGCGCGCGCCAAATCAAGTGTTCGCTCATCATTGATCGGTTGTACACGACCGCTTCGCGCATACCCCGACGAGTGACCAGACAGAGTTTCAATTTTGCTCCAAAACTCCTCAGCCATCAGAAGGCTGTCGAGTTGAAACGCCTTTTTCTCATTCCAGTTTTCTGGCACGTGCGGAGCTAAGGCTCCGACAACCCCGCCGGATGCCCCGGACCCAGGTCCATTGGGGTCAATCACTCGAACAGACGCACCTTTTTGGCGGCAGAACCATGCTATTGAGAGGCCGAAGATTCCGGCACCAAGGATGGTCACGTCTGGCATTGTCATTTCCCAAAGGCGGCGGCATGGTCGATCTGTTCGGAACGACAGGTAGCTCAACCCGCAATGCAGGACCAGCAGTCAGATCTTGAGTGGCGGGATGGGGACGTACCGGTTTCCGCGAGATTCGATGATCCCTATTACAGCCTCGACAACGGGCTGGCGGAAACACAGCATGTGTTTTTGGCAGGCAACGCGCTGCCAGAGCGTTTCTGCGATGGGTTTCACGTGGCAGAACTGGGCTTTGGCACGGGCCTTAATCTTTTGGCCACAATGGACGCCTGGCGCGCATCGGGCACAAAGGGCACGTTGTATTACACAACATTTGAGGCCTATCCCTTATCGCGAGACGAAATGGTCCGCGCGCAGTCTGCCTTTCCGGAACTGCGCAACATAGCCCAAGAACTTGCGCCACATTGGGAGAAGACAACATTCACCCTACCCGATCTGTACTTCCAAATGATCACAGGGGACGCTCGCCAAACACTAGAAAACTGGGATGCCATCGCGGATGCCTGGTATCTCGATGGATTTTCGCCAGCCAAAAATCCTGAATTGTGGGGGGATGCTTTGATCTCTTCTGTTGGGCACCACACTGCCTCAGGTGGCACTGCAGCCACATACACTGCCGCCGGACATGTGCGCCGAGCCTTGGAAGCGGCGAGTTTCGACGTCACGCGCTCCCCCGGCTTTGGTCGTAAACGCCACATGACCCGCGCTGTCAGGATCTGAACATGGCAGAACAAAACACCCGCCTTGGCATTCTGATGATGGTCACCACAACCTTCATTTTCGCCGTACAGGACGGCATATCTCAGCATCTCGCACGCGAGTACAATGTGCTTATGGTGGTGATGATCCGTTATTGGTTCTTCGCCGCCTTCGTGATGACAGTCGCCAGCCGCAAAGCCGGTGGTATGCGTGCCGCGGCGCAGACGGAACAACCAGTGGTGCAAGCCTTTCGGGGTATTCTTCTGGCGGCTGAGATATGCGTCATGGTTGCAGCTTTCACCTATTTGGGATTGGTCGAGAGCCACGCGGTCTTCGCATGCTATCCTCTCCTAATCGCCGCCCTATCCGGGCCTGTGCTTGGCGAAAAGGTCGGTTGGCGGCGGTGGGCCGCCATTGGTGTGGGCTTTGTCGGCGTGCTGATCATCCTGGAGCCCGGGTTTGGCGTCTTCCGCCCCGAAGCCACGATCGCAGTCGCCTCTGCCCTGATGTTTGCGCTTTACGGATTGTTGACGCGCTTCGTTGCCCGCAAGGACAGCGCCGCAACTAGTTTTTTCTGGACTGGAATTATGGGCGCCATCGCAATGTCCTGCATTGGCATCTGGTTCTGGGAACCCATGAGCTCAAATGATTGGATTTGGATGGGCGCACTTTGCATCACCGGAGCCGCGGGACACTACACACTCATCAAATGCTACGAAGTGGCCGAGGCCAGCGCGGTACAGCCTTTTGCTTACCTGCAGCTTGTCTTCGCCAGCATTATCGGAGTCAGTATATTTGCCGAGACAATCCGGACCAACGTAGCCATTGGCGCTGCGCTGATCGTTGCCGCCGGTCTCTTTA
The DNA here is from genome assembly GCF_037023735.1 of Roseovarius sp. S88. GTDB lineage: Bacteria > Pseudomonadota > Alphaproteobacteria > Rhodobacterales > Rhodobacteraceae > Roseovarius > Roseovarius phycicola. Next base: position 3,384,258 of record NZ_CP146069.1, read on the forward strand.
CCCTTTGGCGACAAAGGGTCAGCTCGTAGGCCATGCGGCATTAAGGCCTGCTGACAAATCCGACAAAAGCACTCAGGCTGACAGAGTTCGACAATAGGAGTCGCGGTGAGACGCCAGACAAAATCAATCGGACAGATCATTCTGACCTTCGTGGTTGTTTGGTTTCTGGCCCTGCGCGTTGTTGCGCAGCCATTGGTTTTGGCCGCGCCCGAGGAAGGCCAAATCGCGCTCTGCGTGAATGGACAGATCATATATGTTGACACAGATACTGGCCTGCCGCTGGAAGACAACGAAGGCCTCTACACAGACCCTTGCCCGTATTTTGGCGTAAGCACAGCGCTTGAGCTGGCGGCCAACACCCCCCATTTTGGGTGGCTGATGCCCAGTATCTTGTGATCCTTCCAACCGCGCTGGTCCTGCAAGCGCACCAAGCCTACCTTCCCTCAGAGGCGCGCGCGCCTCCGCTTTCCACCTGATTTCAAAAAACATGTGAATTCGCTTCATCGAATCCTGGTACAGGTATCCGGCCTTGAACCAGAGAACAGCGGAAAAGACTTTCCAAAAAATATCTGAAACTCAGACCCGTCAGGAGACTGATATGATACTTAAAAAAACCCTCCTCGCCGTATCCATGGCAGCATTTTTTACCTCACCGACCCTTGCCCATGAGCATTCAGTCAATGGCGTCTCAGTGATTCACCCAATGGCATTTGAAACATCTAAATCCGCGAAAGCGGGCGCTGGTTACATGGCCATAACCAACGACAATGAAGACGCCGACCGGCTGCTCGAAGTCAAAGCGGACTTCCCGCGCGTGATGCTTCACACGACCGAAGAGAAGGATGGCATCGCTAAGATGATTCATCTTGAAGCAATCGACATCCCTGCAGGTGACACCGTACTTTTGGAACCTGGTGGGCTTCACGTAATGTTCATGGGGCTTGATGGTGATCCGCTTGAAGAAGGTGAAGAAATTCCTGCCACGCTGGTGTTTGAAAAAGCTGGCGAATTGGACGTCGTCTTTAAGGTCGAAAAACGCCATGGCGAGGCCAAGTCGCATGATCATTCTGACCATAGCGACCATTCGGATCACTCAACAAACTGAGGGTCTAATCCAGAGCCGCGGAAAACGTGGACCCGGTCAGTTCCTGGCTAAACGGTACAGGGTGCGGGTCACGTCCAAGCCGCGCGCGATACACCGGCAGGCTTTCCGCCACACGCATGACGTAGTTGCGTGTCTCGTTGAAAGGGATGTGTTCGATCCAGTCGATCACATCAACCCCGCCTCTGCGCGGATCGCCAAACCGTGACATCCACCGAGATGGGCGCGATGGCCCCGCATTGTAGGCTGCGGCCATCATCACGATGTTTCCGTCAAATCTCTGAGCCATACGCGCTAGATATTCGGCCCCAAGCTTTGCGTTGTATTTCCAATCCTCGAAAACTCGAGCGCGGTTGTGGCCTGTGGCGCCAATGGCCCGTGCCATCTCAGCCGCCGTGGCTGGCATAAGCTGCATCAGCCCCATAGCTCCTGCGCCACTGGTGACAGTTTGGTCAAATTCACTTTCTCGACGCGCAATGGCCAATGACAATTCCGCCGGCACTGGCAACTTTAACGACTTGAGAGGATGCAACGGATAGTAAGGTCCCGGCAATGCCACGCCGCGCATAGCGGCCGTTTTCGACACCATCACCTGTAGATGTTCAGAACCAAGCGCGGCCATCGCATCGCCCAACTGCCCCAACTCGGTTCGGTTCAGGTCAAGAGCAAGATGTCGAAAGAACCGTTCCGCAAGGTTCTGGCGCCCATTCGCGTAGGCCAGCAACCCAGCTTGGAAAACATCACGCTTGGCAAACTCGGCCTTGCGCCAGTCGGGAAATTCCTCATCTCCGACCAACTCAGGGTCCGACGGAAACCCGCCGCGTTCCGCGGCAAGCAAACCATAAAAGCTTGTTTGGTGCAGCGCCCCTAATTCATAAGCCAGCGCGGCACCCTCCGCGTTGCCCATGGCCTCTTGCGCGCGCCCAAGCCAATACCCAGCGCGACCCAGCGAGATCGGCGTCTCAACCTTATCCATAAAGCGTTGGAAATGTGCGACCGCTGTCTCTGGATCATTCAGATCAGTCAGTGCGATGAACCCCGCCAGCCATTCCAGATCAGCGAAATGAGACCCTTCCACCAAACCATGCGTAGCAGCCAAGTCATACGCCGTTTGCGCAGCGCCATCGCGCATTCGGTCGCGCGCCAACTCCCGACGCCACCCTGCCCAGCGCTCGGCTTGCCCAAGACCATCGGCCTCGCGGCTCTGGCGCAAAATCATCTTTATGGCTTCGTCGCGCTCACCTCGTTTGATGTGCCGATTGAAGAGGGCATAGGCGACATGCGGATTGCTCTTGGCACTCTTGGGCAGCTTTTCAAGACGCTTCAGCGCGCCAGTTTTCCCTGCCTCAATACTCTGCCGGATCTCAGCCAAAGCACGCGTTTCGTCATCCACCAAAGGCAACATCAAGGCCACGTCGCGCAGTCCACGCCAAAGTGCCATATCGAGCCGTGCTTTGTGATGCGGTTTCAGCAGTTCCGCCCAATCTTTCATGAAAGCGTTGTGTTCATCCGTGGTCAGGTCAAGCGTGCGCCATGCCAGAACAACAGCGACTTCCGCATCACCCTCTCGCCCTTCGGCGCGCAACGCCTCGGCCAAGCCAAGGGCGGCACGCCCCGACTGCGGCGCACTGTTCTCAAAAAAGGCGATGACAGACTTTGGATCACCCTGCGCAATCGTCAACTCGCTCTTGCGACGCAGCAATTCAAGACCCGGCCAATCCGGATGGTCCTCGAGAAAGTTCAGTATGTCTTGCTGTGATCCATAACCTTCCCGCAACCTGTGCCACTCGATCAGTGCCGCAGCACCCGGTCCGCTGCGCTCCGCAAGACGTGTAGCGACACTCCACCGCCCCGCTTGCATTGCGTCAAAGGCACTGGACAAAGGGCGCGGACCAACAGGCGCAGGTTCTCCAGCCAACACCGGGGGTGTCAGCACAAGAACAGCAAAAACAAGGCTCAGGGTACGCAACATCTCTTGCATTTTCCCAACCACAGACGATAGACAACGCCAGCCTAAGCAGACAATCAGACACAGTCTAATCACTTGCTTGGCAGAAAGATGGCACCGGCATGGCCCGAACGGGACATGTCAATACACCAACCCAAGTGTTAAACCGCTTACGGCTAGACATAGAAAGGAGCGTATCATGTTCAAAGGATCTTTTCCTGCTTTGGTCACGCCGTTCAAGAACGGCGAACTGGATATTGATACGCTCAAGAAGCTGGTTGAGTGGCATATTGGTGAAGGAAGTCATGGGCTTGTGCCGGTTGGAACTACTGGTGAAAGCCCAACACTGAGCCACGAAGAACACGAAAAAGTGGTGGAAGAAGTCGTGCGCGCTGCCGCTGGCCGTGTGCCTGTGATTGCTGGCGCAGGCAGTAACAACACGGTAGAATCCATCCGATTCATGCAACACGCCGAAAAAGTCGGTGCGAATGCTGCACTAGTTGTGACGCCATACTACAACAAACCGACCCAACGCGGTTTGATCGCCCACTTCACCGCGCTGCACGATTGTTGTGAGCTTCCAATCATTATCTACAACATACCCGGTCGCTCGGTCGTTGACATGACACCTGAAACCATGGGCGAGTTGGCCAATCTGCCCCGGATTGTCGGCGTCAAGGATGCCACCGGCGATTTGGCCCGCGTCAGCCAGCAGCGCATGACGTGCGGCACGGAGTTTTGCCAGATTTCCGGCGAAGACGCGACCGCACATGGGTTCAATGCCCAGGGCGGTGTCGGCGTCATTTCGGTTACCGCGAATGTGGCGCCAAAAATGGTAGCTGACGTCCAGAACGCCACGTTGTCCGGCGACTATGCCAAGGCACTGGAAATTCAGGATCGCCTGATGCCCCTTCACAAGGCCATTTTCACAGAGCCAGGCCTTGTAGGTGCAAAATACGCCATGTCTCGGCTTGGTCTGTGCGGCGAGGAAGTCCGCTCACCTCTCACAGGGCTTAGTGACGAGACGCGCGCTATGGTGGATGATGGGCTGCGCTTTGCCGGGCTGATGAACTAACCCGAGGGACGCGGCAGACCGATGTCAGAGCTGCTGATCGTCTATCATTCCCGCACCGGCGGCAGCCGCCAAATGGCACAGGCTGCCGCTGAGGCCGCAGAGACCGAGATCACGACAACGCTTGTCAAAGCGGCAGAGGCCACACCCGAAGACCTCTTGCAAGCCTCGGGCTATATCTTCTGCGCACCGGAGAATCTGGCCGCCATATCCGGCGTCATGAAGGATTTCTTTGATCGTTGCTACTACCCTGTTTTGGGCAAGATCGAAGGCCGCCCCTACGCCCAAATGGTCTGTGCCGGGTCAGACGGCGAAAACGCCGTCCGCCAGATCGCCCGGATCGCCACAGGGTGGCGGTTGAAAGTCATCCAAGAGCCGATCATCGTGTGTACCCATGCGCAGACGCCCGACGCCATATTGGCGGAGAAGAAGTTAACGAACGAACAGCTCGCCCCGTGCCGTGATCTGGGCCAGGCGTTTGGTGCGGGGTTGAGTATGGGGGTGTTTTGAGAGCCTAAAACCTATTTCTCGCATTGTATGTACACATTCGTTTCGCCCTCGGTTTTTGTTGCAAAACCTTTAATGGTTTTGACCATGTCAATGAGCTTCGTATGACCATAGTTGCGGGGATCAAAATCTGGTTTATCTGCTCTAATTAACTGGCCTATTCTATTCAAAGGATACCACTCTACATCTAAATCTATCTTTTCGATCGCCCTTAAAATCAGTATTTTGGCTTCTTTTTTCAAAGCATCAGTGTTCTTATCGACAGGTTTCTGAGATATAGTTTCGATTGCTACAAATCGGTTACAGGCATTCTTTAACGCGCTCGGCGTCTTACGTTCACCGATTACGTTTACTGTTAATCCACTTTCCCTGATACGACTGGCCAGTCGAGTAAAATCACTGTCGGAAGACACCAAGACAAACTCGTCAAAGTGACCAGTATGCAGAATATCCATCGCATCAATCACTAAGCCTATATCAGACGCGTTTTTACCTTTGGTATTAGCTGACTGCTGATGCTGGACTAAGCCCAGTTCCTGCGCCGCTTTGCTCCATCCAGAGAGACGAGCATCAGACCAATCCCCATACACGCGTCGCAAACCCGGTTCTCCGTACTTGGTCACTTCGCGTAGAATCGCATCAGCGTGTTTTGCAGGAACGTTATCCGCATCAATCAACACCGCCAAAAGCTTTGGGTCGTCAGGCATAGGCAATCTCCTTTAGATCACTCTGCCTGACTACAACCCAAAGTAAAACTCACTTAGGCGTTTTCGCCGATCTTATCCTGTGTCTGCGTCTCAAAGTCCGACGCGTCATGCCGTTCCCAGAGCTGCTCAGATGGATCCCCCATAGTCCGGTTCACCATGCGGCCGCGTTGAACCGTTGGGCGGTCGAGGATTTTCTCGGCCCAGGCCACAACGTTTTTGTACTCATGCACGGACAGGAACGTTCCAGCGTTATACTGCCGCCCAAGCGCCAAGTTCCCGTACCAGGGCCAAATCGCCATATCGGCGATGCTATAGTCATTCCCCGCGATGTAGGGCCGGTCCGCAAGGCGCTTGTCGAGCACGTCAAGCTGACGCTTGGTTTCCATGGCAAAGCGGTCAATCGGGTATTGCCATTTTTCAGGCGCATAGGCGTAGAAGTGACCAAAGCCGCCGCCCAAATACGGCGCGCTCCCCATTTGCCACATCAGCCAGTTCATGACCTCCGTGCGTTCCGGGCCTGATGAAGGAAGAAACACCCCAAATTTCTCTGCCAAGTGGATGAGGATCGAACCAGATTCGAACACATGCAAAGGCTCGGCTCCGCTACGATCCACGAGGGCGGGTATTTTTGAGTTTGGGTTCACCTCAACAAAGCCTGACCCGAACTGATCCCCATCGCCAATCCTAATAAGCCACGCGTCATATTCCGCATCGTGCCCAGCCGCCAGAAGCTCTTCGAACATCACAGTGATCTTCACCCCATTGGGTGTGCCCATCGAGTAAAGCTGAAACGGATGCTTGCCTACCGGCAGCTCTTTGTCATGCATTGCCCCGGCGATAGGACGATTGGTCGACGCAAACGTGCCGCCATTCTCTTGTTCCCAGGTCCAGACTTCGGGGGGGTATAGGTATCATCGCTCATCGGGGCGTTTCCTCATTGATACGTGCGTTGCCCAAGAGGTAACGGCCTTCACCGCCGATGCAAGTGCGTTGCTGCACACATAACTGTGCAATACAGGATTTAGCTTGTCGGGATCGGCTCTGACGACGGATCACTCGCTTTCAAAATACCTCGCGCGCGTTTCCAGGCGAACACCTCTTGCCGATGCACCCAGGTGTATTTTTCATCCTGCAAGGTTGGTGCCCAGTAAAGAATGCCGCTAAAGCGCCACGGGTCTAGAACCATTCCCTCGTCAAATTCATCCCCGACAGCGGACACGATCACCGTCGAATGATCAATGAGAAGCCGCGTGTGCGCGTTGGCGATGGCGCGGTGGGTGATCAGCGTCTGAAAATTTTCCTGCTCCAGGCGCTTCTGCATATCTTCCGCCCAATGCCAGCACAGCCCCCGCGGGCGCGATCCTGCATTTACTTTTATGTTGTGCACGATAGCTGAGTCCGTGACGCCATACTGTTGGCGCAGAACCTTGGGATAGTTGATGCCGATATCGGCAGCGCGCAGCGCCTCGGCGGGATCGATCGACGGGTTCAACGCCGTGATCCCATTGGCCAGGCGGCTGACCTCATCAGGAGCATGAACAGGTGGTGTCGCACAGCCTACGAGAGCGGCCGTTGAGACCAAAGAAAGAGAGAAAGCACGGCGCGTAAACTGCGTCATTCGAACCCCAAAAGACTGTTCCAATGGCCACGTGTTATCGCGTCGCAAAACGGCTGTCGAGACAAGGGTTTGTTATCTCGCTGAGAGACCATCAAAGCAGGTGGCTCATGTGATCTCAGTACACCACCACCGAGCGGATGCTTTCACCTGAATGCATCAGATCAAAGCCCTTGTTGATGTCTTCCAATGGCATGGTGTGGGTGATCATCGGGTCAATCTCGATCTTGCCGTCCATGTACCAGTCAACGATCTTGGGCACATCAGTCCGCCCGCGTGCGCCGCCGAAGGCCGTGCCGCGCCAGACCCGACCTGTGACCAGCTGGAACGGACGCGTGGAAATCTCGGCACCGGCGGGTGCCACACCGATGATCACGCTTTCTCCCCAGCCCTTGTGCGCGCATTCCAGCGCGTCGCGCATCACCTGCACGTTGCCTGTGGCATCGAAGGAATAATCTGCCCCGCCGCCGGTCAACTCGACCAGATGGTCCACGAGGCTGCCTTTAACATCCTTGGGATTCACGAAATCCGTCATGCCAAACCTTGTCGCCATTTCAACCTTCGCCGGGTTGAGGTCAACGCCCACGATCTGATCCGCACCGGCCAGGCGGAGACCCTGAATCACATTAAGACCAATACCGCCGAGACCAAACACCACTCCGCGCGAGCCAATCTCGACCTTGGCGGTGTTCATCACAGCGCCAATGCCTGTGGTCACGCCACAACCGATGTAGCAAATCTTGTCAAACGGCGCGTCCTTACGCACCTTGGCCAGAGCAATCTCTGGCAGGACCGTATGGTTCGAGAAGGTCGAACAGCCCATGTAGTGCAAGATGGGCGTCCCATCGAGCATGGAGAACCGCGACGTGCCATCAGGCATCACGCCCTGTCCTTGTGTCGAACGGATCGCCTGACACAGGTTGGTCTTGGGATTAAGGCAGTATTCGCACTCGCGGCACTCCGGCGTGTAGAGTGGGATCACATGATCGCCCACTTCCAGAGAGGTTACACCCGGCCCCACTTCGACCACAACACCCGCACCCTCATGGCCTAGGATCGCGGGAAAGGCGCCTTCCGGATCAGCGCCCGAAAGCGTGAAGTCATCCGTGTGACACAGCCCCGTCGCCTTTATTTCAACAAGCACTTCTCCAGCCTTTGGGCCATCTAGGTTCACTTCCATGATTTCCATTGGTTTTCCGGCCTCAAGGGCCACGGCGGCGGTGGTGCGCATCTATCTGTCCTCCCAGAGTCTTTTGCCGACTTTGGGCGAAACCGCGCATCATTTCAATAGACTGGGCACATTGGGGTTGTGGCAAGGCGCATTTGGCACAAGACTGTGGTCAACTAAAGAAGGACAGTCACATGCGCATGTCATTGATAGTAGCGTCAGGATTGAGTTTGGTCCTGACAGGCTGCGGCTCAGCGGAAGTGGAAGCAGACGCCCCTCCAAGACTTGAAGAGGCCGGACCAGACGAATGCGGCGTGGCTGAAAATGCAGGACTTGTGGGTGAACCCGTCAGCGCATTCAACGAAGCCGCATGGCCCAATCCGGTGCGCATAATCCCTCCGGGCGGAATTGTAACAACCGAATATAATCCAAAACGACTGAACATCGACCTCAACAGTCGAAACGAGATTGTGAGGTTTTGGTGTGGGTGAGCGATGCGCCCACCCTCTCCAAACTCGCTCATGCTGCATCAGCTAGCGCCTCAATCTCCGCCTCAACGCGTGCCAGACTCGCCTCTGCGTCAACTGACATCTGATCTGCTGCAACAATTGCCACATCGGTTATCCCAACAAACCCGAGCACATGCCGGATGTAGGGTGTTGCAAAATCAATCTCGGATCCGGTTTTGGTGCCACCTGAAGCCACCGCAACAATCGCACGTTTCCCTTCCAACAATCCCTTAGGGCCATTTTCTGTATAGCGGAAGGTCAGCCCGGCCCGTGCAATCAGATCAATCCAGGCTTTCATAGCTGCAGGCACGCCGAAATTATAGATCGGCAAGCCGATGATCAATGTATCGGCCGCTTGAAGCTCATCCACCAGGTTGTTTGACAGTTCCAAAGTTGCTTTCTGCACCTCCGTGCGGGCATCAACAGGCGTAAAGTTGGCATTCACCCAATCCTCGGTAATCTGCGGCAGGGGCGCGGCGGCGAGATCGCGGATGATCACTTTGGCTTCAGGGTTTTGCGCCACAAGGCGCGCCGATAAATCCCGCGTCACAGAGTCTTCGGTCCGAGCGGATGCGTCGATGTGCAGTATGGTATGTGTCATTGGTCAGGTCCTTTGAAATTCTTCAACATGTATTTCCAAGTGCTGGAATAGAATTTGACTTGTGCTCTGGAAAACGCAACTATCACAAACGGACAGCCACTGTTGAAAATCGCACATTACTGGGAGCATCCAAAGCATGGACAGTTGGGATGAGGTGCGCACCGCCTATCACGTCGCTCGTGTTGGCACAGTGAGTGGAGCGGCAGATGTTTTGGGTGTGCATCACGCAACCGTGATCCGCCACATTGACGCTCTGGAGGAAAGGCTTGGCGTGAAGCTCTTTCAACGTCATGCGCGGGGCTACACAACCACAGAGGCGGGCGAGGATCTTTTACGTGTCGCACAGGCGACAGACGATCAGTTCAGCCAGTTATCTGGCAGGATCAAAGGACGGGGCCACGACGTTTCCGGAGAATTGGTTGTGACATCTCTTGGCGGGCTCAGCCACCTGTTGGTCCCCGTGCTAAGTGATTTTCAAAGAGAATACCCCGGCATAATCGTGCGGTTTCTCACGGGCGAACGGCTCTTCCGGTTGGAATACGGCGAGGCACATGTTGCGATCCGCGCAGGCCGCGCGCCGGATCAACCCGACAATGTCGTGCAACCTTTTTTCCAGCAGAAGTATACACTCTATGCAAGCCGAGTTTATATTGACCGGCACGGGCTTCCGTCATCGGAAACAGAATTTGATAGCCACTATTTTGTCAGCGCTGACGACCCCAAAAACCGCGCACCTTTCAACCAGTGGCTGCGCGACACTGCCCCGGAAGAACGCATTGTGTTCCGCAGTCAGGACGTTCACGCGCAACGTCGAGCGATATCCGCAGGCGCCGGGATCGGCTTTGTCCCCAGTGTTCTGGCCCGGGACATAGAGGGCCTGGTCGAGGTTCTTCCACCTCGGGACGAATGGACCGCCCCCTTGTGGCTCGTCACGCATATGGATCTGCACCGTACGACCAAGGTTCAGGCTTTTCTCAGTTTTCTCAAAGATCGCGCCAAATCCTGGGATACATTATGAATGAAGCCCGGCGCGGTCACGCCGCCATGCTCGCTTTTTCAGCTCTGATTGCTGGATCTTTCGCGCTTGGGTCTATGGCGGCGCCGCATATCGCGCCCACTGCACTCAATGCCGTGCGTTTTGGTCTGGCTGGCATTCTGGTTGGCACTGTGGCGTGGGCCACCATTGGCTTGCCAAAACGCGCCTTCCATGCGCCCTGGCGATATTTACTGTTGGGTGGGTCGATGGGGCTTTACTTCGTGATGATGTTCGAAGGGCTGAAAACTGCGCCGCCGGTCAGCGCCTCAGCCGTCTTTACTTTGACACCGATCATGTCTGGGGCCTTTGGGTATCTTCTGCTACGCCAACGCATGACTCGCCGAATGGCTATGGCTCTCGCGGTCGGGGCGACAGGGGCACTTTGGGTAATCTTTCGCGCGGACATCAACGCGCTGATGCGACTCGAGGTCGGGCGCGGTGAAATCATCTTTTTTTTCGGCTGTATCGCGCATGCGCTCTACACGCCCTTAGTGCGAAAGCTTAACCGCGGCGAACACCCCATCGTCTTTTCGTTTGGAGCCGTCGTCGGCGCGACTTTGCTTTTACTCATAGCCGGTTGGCGCGACATGGTTAACACCGACTGGGCCGCTCTTCCGACGATTGTGTGGATCACTATTCTCTATACTGCGATCGTGGCCACCGCAGTCACGTTTGTACTATTGCAATTCGCTTCACTGCGCCTGCCGAGTGCGAAGGTAATGGCATATACCTATCTTACGCCCACATGGGTCATTGCTTGGCAAGCGGCTCTGGGTCATGGCCTGCCACCTGTTTGGATTTTAGGAGGCATCGCGCTCACCATTGTCGCGCTATTGGTGTTATTAAAGGACGAAGCAAACGCCGGTTAGAGAAACCCGTTCTCTTGTAGTTGGCGAGACAGAAGCCGAAAATAGAGAGGCGCTGGTTCGCCAGCCTCTTTCATGCCTTGTTGGTTCTTTGCAACAAGCGGGTTGAGAAGCCGGACATCTGCAACGCCAAAGGCTTCGAACTGATTGACAAAAGATTGCACGGTTTTCTCTCGGTGTCGGCGTTGTATCACGGCCACTTTGGCGTTCGGGCGCACGGCCCAAGCCGCAAGATGAAGCGCCGAACCATCGGGTCCCACGACCCGGCGGGCGGCACGGTATTGTGCGATCTGGGTCGATATATCGTGGTCCTGCGGATGAAAAATCTCATAGCCCGCACGCGCCATCAGGCGTTCGATCCGTTGCTCTTTGTCCACGGCTTTTTCAACCCCGGCCAGACGGGTGCGCGACAGGTAAATGTCAGGACCACCCTTAGCCGGGAATGCGGTCGCAAGGCGTGGTTGAACGGCGGCACGAAACTGTGGTGTACCAGTGATCCAGCCCTGATGACCAAACCCCGGGCTTGGCAGCAAGAGCTCTTCTACCACAACCGGCGCATTGATCATGAGGGGCGCGGCCTCGTCGGCCATCGCATCAAAAAGCGACTCGTATTTGGGGTTGAAACGAGCCAACCGTTCACCGCTTCTGCGAGGAGAGAAAAGAACGCCATCCACGGGATCATCCAGGTGATCGAACACCCATAACCGGCCCAGGCTTTCCAAAAGAAAATGCCCGAAATGATCCCGCATCACGCCACCGAAGACATGCCGCCCAGATATGCGCATCACGCCGCGACGATCCGGCCGATCCGGAATGTCTGTGAACCGGTTTTGTGACAAAAGCGTGCGGGAATGCTCACAAAACGTACCATTGCTGCGAAACACGCCATTGGGCAACCGTCCACCCTTTTGCACTGGAACGACAAGCGCATTGCGCACTCGTTCGATCCGTGGCTCTGGTAGTTGCAACGGTGTCAGTGGAGCGACAGGCTTGGACGACGTGCTCAAGCTTGGCTATCCTTCTCGCCAAGCTCAACCTCTAAAAACCGCTCAAACGCATCGAGATTGACGGCTTCGAACTGCCCAAAGCTTTGCATCCATATGCTGGCATCGCGCATGGCGTCAGGTTCCAGCTTGCACCATTTCACTCGTCCGCGTCGCTCCTGGCTGATCAAGCCGGCTTTGGTCAGAATTGTCAGATGTTTGGACACCGCAGCCAACGACATCTCAAACGGCTCAGCCACGTCCGTCACGGCCATATCATCCTCCAAAAGCATGATTAGGATCGCGCGACGGGTGGGATCGGCCAAAGCGGCGAAGACGGTATCTAGCGGATCGGGCATCTTATGTCGTTTAAGCCGGGCATTGGCAGCCGCGTCAACTGCATTGATCTGAAACAATGCGCTGCGCTTTTGATCCTCTTAGACTTTGCGCAGGAGGGACTTGTTATGTTCAAGCATATTTTGGTGCCCGTTGATTTGGACGAAAAGGACAACGTTCAAAGAGCGATCGCCGTCGCGTCAGATCAAGCAAAGCTTTATTCCGCAAAACTGACATTGATCAGTGTAACTGGCGGATTGCAGGCAAAGATGTCTCATTCTTCCGTCAAATATGCTCAGCTCTTGGGAGAATTTGCAGCTGAACAAGCGGCGCAACACGGTGTGAAAATCAATAGTCATGTCTATGGTGTTCCAGACCCTAGTGTGGAGGTAGACCGCAAGCTTCTCGAAGCAATCGTTGAGTTTGAAGCGGATTTGGTCGTTATGGCCACACATCAACCCGGTTGGGTGGAGTATTTCATCGCCTCTCATGGCGGACGGATGGCAACACATGCCCCTGTTTCCGTCTTCGTAGTGCGCGACACCTGAAGACTCGACTCCGTTACAAGAGCATCCTACATTGGAACAAATCATGAACGTCTTGCCAATCCCGGTCTGCTGCCACCATGCCTGAACGGCGTATTCTATCTGTATGGTTCCCTCGATTGGGGGCGGAACGCTTGCTGCGGCGGATGTCGATCGGGGATGATGTGCCCTTTGCCGTGATGCGTGAAACAGGACAGATGCAGGTTTTGAGTTCCTTGAATAACGCCGCCAGTGCAGCTGGATTACATGTAGATCAGCCTTTGCGCGATGCCCATGCCATCTGCGGTACCCTCATAACCCGATTGCAGAACCCGCAAGCTGAAGCCGGGTTTCTGGATGCCCTGGCTCGGTGGGCCGGACAGTTCAGTCCCTGGGTTGCACAGGAACGGCCTGACGCACTTGTGCTCGACATCACAGGATGTGCGCATCTTTTTGGTGGCGAAGAAGCGTTATTGGTTCAAATGAACGAAGCTGCCGCAGACCTGGGGCTGACCGCGCGCTGTGGGTTGGCCGGATCGGTCGGCGCGGCCTGGGCCTTGGCGCGTTATAGCGACGTGCCGCCAGGCAAGACACGCAGTGGAGATGCCATTGACCAAGAAGCGCGCGCCACCCGATCACGCGCCGCCAAACGGCGGCATTGGGAACGAGGTGGTACGGAACCCTTGCAATGCAATACGTATACGTATTGTCAAAGTCTACGCATAGCGCGCTCAGGGCAAACGCATTCTGCTTTGTCCAATCTTCCCGTCGCTGCACTGCGGCTAGAAGCAGAACAGGTCGCGGAACTTAACCGTCTAGGCCTGCGCCGCATCGAAGATTTGCTGTCCCAGCCACGGGGCCCCTTGGCTCGACGGTTCGGTCGAGGTCTTATCCTCAGACTTGACCAGGCGATCGGCGCTGCCCCCGAACCCGTCTCACCCGGCACACCGCCGCCCCGTTTTGCAACGCGCATGACCCTACCAGAACCTATTGGTTTAAAAGAAGATTTAGAGGCAGGTTTGGAACGACTTATCCCTCGGCTATGTCACCTGCTTCAAGATAAGGGGCAAGGCGCGCGGCTTGTTCGGCTACAGGCGTGGCGCGCGGATGGAACGATGGGCTGGGTCGAAGCAGGGCTGGCACGGGCAACGGATAACCCTGATAGTATACGGCCTCTTTTGAAAATGAAGCTTGATGAATTGGATGCCGAGTTTGGCATCGACATACTTCGGCTTGAAGCATGTCAAACCGAAGTTTTGCATCAACGCACCGCATCAGGTCATATGGATGCTTCACATTCTGTACGTATACGTATGTTATCTGATACACGTATGGACGATTTGATTGGCCGCGTGGGCGGACGAATTGGGCTGGAGGCTGTGACCCGTTATCACCCTGTCAGCAGCCACATCCCCGAAAAGACTGCGCAACTTCTTGCTGCAGCATGGTCAGACCCGGCTGAACGCTGGCCCTCCCCTCTATCGCCACGGCCCCTGCGGTTTTGGCGGCCTGAGCCTGTCACAGCGCCTGACACAGCACATATGCCAGCTCAATTTAGCTGGCGGGGGCGGGTGCATGAATTGGCCGAGGCGCGTGGACCTGAGAGAATTTCGCCGGAATGGTGGCTTGATGAGCCTGACTGGCGCAGTGGAGTACGGGACTACTGGCATGTGATCACAGAACGGGGAGAACGACTTTGGCTATATTATGCCCATGGCGGCACGATGTCGTCGGGCTGGTTCTGTCAGGGCAGTTTTGCGTGATCATGCGATTCAAAGGTTAACACCCTTATTTTACGGGATTTCCCACGTCGGTATTGCATCGGTATCACGTCGGTATTGCGTCGGTGCGACGTCAGTAAACGAGGATGGTTAATGTGGCGTGCTGTACACAACACCACGACATGTTGGTGTGTTAATCCAAGATTAATGGCGGTGCAGGGGCCAAGTCTGCGCGCGCTCAACCGGCGAGAAGACGGCTAGCGGAGCCCAAATTTGTGCAGCACCCGATCCCGCCGCGTCAGCCACCAACCTGCTTCGACCGGCCACATTGCGCGATCTTTATCAAGACCAAGTGCCGCCGCAGCATGCAAAGGCCAATTGGGATCATCCAAAAGCTCTCGGGCCAGAGCAACCATGTCGGCACGCTCCTCTCGAATGATCGTTTCACACATGTCGGCATCCCACAAAAACCCAACAGCCATACTTGCTATATCCGCGCAAGATCGCACAGCTTCGGCATATTGAACTTGGAATCCTTGCTCAATGACCATACGCTTAGGTCTGGTTTTTCCGCCGATGCCACCAGTCGAGCAATCAATCATATCGACGCCCTCGGCCTTGAGAGCCTTGGCCGTTTCAATTGTGTCTTCAATCTCGATGCCGCCGTTAAGATAGTCTGTTGCAGAAAGCCGGAACACCAGAGGTAAATTATCTTTCCATTCCAACCTGATAGCGCGTGCGATTTCAATCGCAAGCCGGCGCCTGTTTTCGGGCTTACCACCCCATCTGTCGCTGCGTTTGTTGGCGATAGGTGACAAGAATTGGTGAATCAAAAACCCATGGGCAGCGTAGACTTCGATAACTCGAAACCCTGCAGCTTGCGCACGTCTTGCCGCCTGGCCAAATGCATCAATCACATTCTCTATATCAGCCTCAGTCATTTCATGCGGGATATTCCATCCAGTTGCGTATGGTATGTTTGAAGGCCCGATGACCCGCCACGGCGTTTCTCCGCGTGCCAAATTGTCATCTGCATCCACAGGCGTTTCGCCATGCCAAGGTCGCCGTTCCGAGGCTTTGCGCCCGGCATGGGCCAATTGCACACCCGGCACTGCACCCTCAGCTTCAATAAAACGAGTGACAGGTGCCAATGAGTCAGCCTGTTCGTCTGTCCAAAGGCCAAGATCACCATGTGTACGTCGACCATCTTTGGTTACCGCTGTGGCTTCTGCATAGATCAATGCAGCCCCACCCAGTGCAAACCGGCCTAAATGTACCATATGCCAATCATTGGCGAGCCCCTCCTTCGCCCGATACTGACTCATTGGCGAAACAGCGATGCGATTCTTGAAGGTGACATCACGTAGCTGGAAGGGCGAAAAAAGAGATGGCATGTTTCAGGAGGCCCCTAGCAATTCGAAGTCGATCGAACGCTAGGTAAATTTTTCGAAAAACTAAAGCGCATCCACGCGAATGTGACGAAAGATATGCCCCACCTTTTATGAAGGCAGGGTTAGAGACTGCGGGTTTAACTTTCGCTCAATATCTCTTCCAAGGCTTGCGCAAAAACTTCGGCATGGGGCTCATATAACGGACGCGTCGTTTGTACGTGAACAAGGCGATGACCTTTGCCACACAAATACGCTGCGACCAGCCGTCCATATTCATAGGCCAGAGTTTTGTGACCATGTTCACCGAAAACCGGTGGCTGTCCTCGCCGATAAGATTCATAGCCTTCGCGCCATACACGCGATCGCACCATGTCTTTGGCGGTCACTTGCATGCTTTGGATTTGTACCATTTTCGACCAACTCACCTCTATCAAGCATTTGCAAGACACAAACAGTGGATCTTTCGTCTTCAAGAGCACGGGAACACAACTCAAGGACGGGGTCAATTTTGGCTTGCCACATTTGCTGTCGCGCCGACAAACCGATGTGCTATCGAAAGTCCTGCGTAGTACCGGTTTCGTTCCATCGAAGTCGGCCAGCATTAGCCAAATGCGTCGACCAGTCGGTAGTAGAGAATTGATGGGGACAGGAACCAAGGATTTCCACGAAAATATGGACGGCCCCTGAACGGGATTTCTGCGAAGACCGTGCGCGCGGTCGGGTCTTCGGCGGCTTGCCTGCCAATCATATGGCCCAGATAACTGGCCATCCCGACGCCCGACCCGCAATAGCCTCCGGCCCAGTATATGCCACCCTGATGACCGGCATGGGCCAGGCTGTCGAACGTATAGCCCACTGTGCCTTGCCAAGACTGGGCGATCCGCACATCCTTTAGCTCAGGGAAAATTCTGATGAGATCGCGATGCAGGATGGGCGCGCTTTTGCGCGGATCAGTTTCTCGTAACGATACACGCCCACCAAACAAAACCCGTTTACGGTCTGGCGAGAGCCGGTAGTAGTAAACCAGCTTGCGTGTGTCCGACAGAATCCGGTCCGTTGGGAACAGTCGGTCGGTCAGGTCCTTTGGCAAGTCCTCAGTCGCTATGATGTAAGATCCGATGGGAATGATACGGCGCTGCAAAAAGGGCCAGAGAGTCCCGGAATATCCATTCGTTGCGACAATGACTTTTTGAGCTTGGATCACACCCTTGGCCGTGGACAGGGTATATGTGCCTGCCTCCTCCGAAATGGCATGGGCCATACACTGTGGCACAAGCTGTGCGCCGTTCTGCCGGGCCAGGTCAACCAAGCCCGCATGGTATCGGCCGGGATCAACACTGGCATGTTTTGGAAACACAACACCGCCATGGTAAAACTCGGTTGCCAGCTCGGTATGCTGCTCTGATTTTGGTACCGGATAGGCATCAGTCGTCAGAACCGGGTTTGGTGTGTCGCAGGCCTTGGCCAGCTTTTCATATTGCCGCGCGGAATGCGCGCCATGGAACCGTCCGGTCACCTTGAAATCGCACTGAATACTGTGTCGTTCAATAAAATCAGCGGTGAAATCCAGCGATGCCTGACCTTCGCGCAGGATGTCTTGGGCCATGCGTTGGCCATAGTTTTTGCACAGCGCGTCGTAGCTTGGTTTGACAGAGGTGGATATCTGACCGCCGTTCCGTGTGCTACAGCCCCACCCGATTTGCTCGGCGTCAATGACAAGTGTACTTCGCCCCGCACGTGCAGTTTGAATCGCTGCGTGAAGGCCGGTGTAGCCGCTTCCGATGACCACAACATCCGTCTTATGTGGCAAAGGTGCCTCGTCCGGGCCGCCGGTGGCGCGTCCGCGCCACCAATATGGGGCGTTCTGATAGGTCGGAGCAAATCGAGCTTCGTGCGGCATTATCCCGCCTCCAAGATCATGTCCGCCGCCTTTTCGGCGACCATAATGACCGGTGCGTTTGTGTTGCCGGATGTGATAGTCGGGAAAACAGAGGCATCCACGATCCGCAGATTGCCAAGCCCATGCGCCCGCAGGTCTGGTCCCACCACACTGTCAGAGGCATCCGGGCCCATCCGGCACGTACCGACCGGGTGAAACACCGTTCCGGCGCGCGCACGAATATCGGCCAGTAGCTCGTCATCGGTTTCGACCTCGAGGCCAGGTTTTAATTCGGCCTCAATTATGGCGGCCAGCGACGGCGCTGCGCTGAGCTTGCGCACGAAACGTGCGGCATCAATCATGGCTTTGACGTCGCTATTGGTGGACAGGTAATTGGGGTGAATTGACGGCGCTTCGAACGGATCACGAGACCGGATCTCAAGATGCCCGCGGCTGGTTGGGCGACAGGGCTGGGCGCCCAAAAGAATGCCAGAGAACGGATCGGGGCTCATTAAGGGGCGCTTTCCCGGTGGGGCCTTGGTGTAGCTGACTGGAGAGTAATAAAGCTGTAGATCAACATGCGCTTGGTCAGGTTTGGTCCTGGCAAACCCTCCACCCTGATTGACGCCCAATGACAAGGGTCCGCGCCGACGCAGGAGGTAATTCAGCCCATGCCAAAGCTTGCCATGCAGCGGGCGCAACTGATCATTGAGGGTCGGCACATTGGTTTTGAATACATGGTCCGTGCAGATGTGATCCTGCAGATGCTGCCCGGCATTGGGTTGATCCAGCACGATGTCGATGCCGTTGTTACTGAGCAGATTGCCGGGTCCAACGCCAGAGAGTTGCAAAAGCTGCGGTGTATTGATCGCGCCGGCCGACAGGATTACCTCTCGCACTGCTTTGGCGCGACGCGTTTTGCCTTTTTGGACGTATTCAACACCGGTTGCGCGGCGGTTCTCGAACAAGATGCGCGTGGTATGCGCCTGTGTTTGCACATTTAGGTTGGGGCGTCGCCGCGCGGGGCGCAAATAGGCGCGCGCGGTGGACATGCGAAAACCGCCTTTGGCGGTGTTCTGATATAGCCCGATCCCTTCAGGATCGCCGTTGTTGAAATCCTCAACGCGCTTCAGGCCACATTCCTCGCCGGCGCGGACAAAGGCCTCGCAGGTAGGATGCAAGTCACGGTCCAGTCTGGAGACGTGCAACGGGCCGGTATGTCCCCGCCACGCAGGGTCGCCGTCGTCGCTTGTCTCAGATTTTATGAAATAGGGCAGCACATCGTCCCAGCTCCAGCCCGCGTTGCCCAGAGCCGCCCAGTCCTCAAAATCTTTGCGCTGACCGCGTATATACACCATGGCATTGATCGAGGATGACCCACCAAGAACCTTGCCCCTGGGCCAGTAGCTTTTGCGGTTGTTCGTGCCCGGGTCTGGCTCTGTCGAGTACATCCAGTTGATGCGCTTGTCGTAAAACGCCTTGCCATACCCAATCGGCATCCAGATCCACAAATCGAGATCGCTGCCACCTGCTTCGAGAAGCAGAACCTTGTGCTTGCCGCTTTCGGAAAGTCGATTGGCCAGCACACAGCCCGCCGATCCTGCACCCACGATAATGAAATCGTAGCTCTCCATCGCCTCAGGTCGCGGTCTTGTCACGCTGCACGAGGATGGACAACAACGCCAATGCCGCGGAGCCAACCATCAGGAAAAACGACACCGCGTTCAGCACAGGTGTCGAGCCGACTTTGACCATGCGGTCGAACATGGTGATGGTCAAAGGCGCTTCTGAGCCGACCAGAAAAAGCGTGGTGTTGAAGTTTTCAAATGAAACAAGAAAGGCCACGATCCCGGCGGCAAACATGGCAGGCCAGAGAAACGGCAAGGTCACAGTTCGCAAAACCCGTGCGCGACTGGCACCAAGGTTGAATGCCGCCTCCTCCATCGTTTCATCGAATTTGCGTAGGCGCGCGGTGATCACCAGTGACGTGATGGTCGTGATGAAGGAAAACTGCCCCAGCACGACCAGTGAGATACCCGGCCTGAGGAACTCGATTTCGTAGTTGAATGTCTCTTCGACCCCATTGGCGACTGTACTGGCCAAAACCAGGATCGAAATACCCAGGATCACGCCGGGAATAACCAGTGGCAGGACCATGAGAATGTAGAAGAAATTCTTGTAGGGGAATTGCACGCGCACGAACAAAAAAGCGTTGCAGGTGCCTACAAAGACCGACAAGAGCGACACCATCGTGGCAATCACGAAGGAGTAGTACAGCCCGCGCAACAAGCGCCGGTCATGGAACATGCCCAGTTTCGGCTCGGTGTCGTTGAAGAACCAATCCAGCGTGAACCCCTGCCAGGGCAACGCCGGAAAGAGAGAGTCGTTAAAGGCGAATGTGCCCGCCGCCACCAAAGGGGCCGCCAGGAACAAGAAGAACGCCGCGACATAGAGCCGGTATCCAAAGAGGAAAGCGGGGTTGCGTCGTTGTGCCATTGCGCCCTCCTAACTCTTTGCCACGGTGCTGGACAGCGTCTGACCCGAGAGCTTCAGCCCAAGCCAGACCACGAAGGACGTGAAGAACAGCAGCAGAAAGCCGAATGCCGCACCAGATTCCCAATTGTACCGGCTGATGAACTGCTCATAGATTTGTTCGGTAAACCAGCTGGAGTTTTTGCCCCCAAGCAGGATCGGTGTCAGGTAGCTGCCTGCGGTGAGCATGAAGACCACGATACAGCCCGACACGATGCCGGGCATGGCATAAGGAATAATAATCCGCCGAAGTACGGTTGGCCCGTTGCCGCCCAGGTTATAGCCCGCCTCAATCATCGCGTCGTCCATGCCGTCCATAGTCGAGACCAGCGGCACGATCATAAATAGAATGACGGTGTAAACGAGACCCATGACCACCGTGGCGTCATTGTAAAGAAACTCGACCGGTTCGCTGGCGAGACCGCTCCATTGCAGAGTACTGGACACAACTCCGGTTTCGCGCAAAAGCAGGATCCAGCCAAAGGCCCGGATCAGGTCACTGACCCAAAGCGGGATAAGACACAGCAGGAACAACGCGCCTTTGGAACGTTTGCCTGCGATTTTGGCAATGTAATAGGCAATCGGGAACCCGATCAAAAGTGCGAGCGCTGTCACCAAGAGTGACATGGATCCCGTGCGCAGGAGCGTGTTCCAGTAAATCGGCTCCTGCATAAAATCGATGTAGTTGGCAAAACTGAATTCATAGACGCGCGGCGCCACCTTTTCGCGCAGCGACAGGATCACCATACCCATATGCGGCAGGATGATCAGTAACAGGATCCACAGCGCAAATGGCGCGAAAAGAAGAATGAAAGAGAGGCGTCTGATATCCTTTTGCATCTGAGCTATGCCGCGAAACACATGGTTTGTTCGGCAGACCAGGATAGCTCTACCGCATCGCCGGGTTTCAGATCATCTGTGCCCCCGGTCAGAACAATGTCGGCCTCGATCAACTCCTTGCCGGGACCACGAACCAGAATACGGCTGTTGGCGCCATTGAAGAGAAGGCTGTCAATGGTCCCTTCAATCCTGTTGTCATCGCTGGAACGGCTCGCATTATCATCTGAACTGGGCTTGCTTGTCTTGATGAACTCCGGACGCACATAAATCGTCAGAGCGCCGCCAGCGACAGCTGTAGACGCCCCGCGTACCACCCCTTTCATCAGCAAACCGGTGTCTGTAACCAGATCGACCCTGTTTGCGTTGACGTCACTGACCTTGCCCTGCCAGTGGTTATTGTCACCGACGAACCCGGCGACAAAGGCTGTCTTGGGGTCGTGGTAGAGTGTCTGCGGTGTGCCCAGCTGTTCGAAGCGTCCATCATTCATAATGGCCACGTTATCCGACATCACCAGCGCTTCGGATTGGTCATGGGTGATGTAGACGAAAGTTGTATCAAACTGATGCTGCAGGAGCTTCAGTTCAATCTTCATCGCCTCGCGCAACTTGAGGTCAAGCGCGCCCAGCGGTTCGTCAAGAAGCAAAACATCGGGGTCAAGCACCATGCAGCGCGCAATTGCGATGCGCTGTTTCTGACCACCTGAGAGTTGGTGTATTTCCCGCGCGCCCACATCCGGAAGCGCAATGCGTTCCAGAACGTCCTGCACCTTGCGTTTGATGTCGGAGGCCGAGTCACCTCGACAACGCAGGCCATAGGCGATGTTCTCATAGACGTTCATCATGGGAAAAAGTGCAAGATGTTGAAACACCATCTTCACATTGCGTTTGTTGGGTGGGGTGTTGAGAACCGAATTTCCCTTGATCCGAATATCGCCCTCGGTCGGATCCTCGAACCCGGCGATCATCCGCATCAATGTGGTTTTGCCGCATCCTGATGGTCCCAGGATGGAAAAAAATGACCCTTTGGGAATGTCAAAAGACACATTCTGAACCGCTCGCACACTTCCGAAGTGTTTAGAGAGGTTCAGACATTCAAGATCGTGGTCTGGTTGCAATGCTCAGTCCCTTTGGCAAACCGGAGGGTCTCAAAAAGAACGCGGCAACCGGTTTCGTTCCAAGATGCCGCGTTCTCGATTTTTTCAGAGCGGTTTATCCGCCGGTGGCCGCCTTGATTTTCTCAAGCGCTTTGCCTTCCATGTCTTCCACGCCGGGTGGAATGTTGGCAAAGAACTTCAGGTTCTCAATGTCGGCGTCGGTAAAGGCTGCGTTTACAGCTGCCTTCTTGTCTTCCGGCAACAAATCATTGCCGCCAACAACCGCTGCGATGGCCCCCGTACTCGCCGACATGATGGCCACGTTTTCGGGCTCAAGCACAAAGTTGATCCACTTATATGCCGCTTCATCCGCTTTGCCTTTGCGCGGAAGCACAAATGTGTCGATCCAAGTCAAAGCGCCGGTTTCTGGCGGAACAAAGACGATATTCGGATTTTCGCCATAGAGCTTATACGCCGTGGAGTCCCAGGTCTCTGAGGCCACAATCTCACCCGAGAGCATGAGCGCCGACAGGTCATCGCCGCCTTTCCAATAGGCCTTGATGTTGTCTTTGCATTCGATGAGTTTGTCGGTGACCTTGTCGAGGATCTCTTGATACTTATCGAGATCTGAATAGGCGGCGAACGGGTCTTCACCCATCGCATAAGCCGTGCCGAGAAGGATCGTGCGCTTCAGGCGCATCGACGTTTTGCCCTTGTACTTGGGATCGCAAAGATCCCCCCAGCCAGCAAAGTCTGGTGCTTTGGATTTGTCCGCCATCAGGCCGGATGTGCCCCATTGATGCGGAACAGCATAAACCTCGCCCTCAATCGTGGTGTTCTCTTTCACGCTGTTGAGATGCACCTCGGTCATCCGGGACGTGTCGATCTTGGACAGATCCAGCGGCTTGTAGATGTCGTATTCAAGCTGTGCGGCAAAAATGCGGTCATGGCTGGGTTGGGCCAGGTCAAAACCGGCACCACCAGTGGCACGCAGCTTGGCGATCATTTCTTCGTTGTTGGAAAATGTCACTTCGACAGTGATGTCAGGATACTTTGCTTCGAACTTGTCAATCAGCTCATCGGGTGCATACGACCCCCAGGTCAACAGCCGGAGCGTTTCGGCATTTGCCGCAACCGCGCTGCTGAGCAACGTTGCAGTCAATAGGCCCGACAGGGCATGTTTAAAGAGCATTCTTGTTCTCCCTTTTCTGAAATCCCATGCGCACTTATGCCGATGGGTTGTAAAAACGATATGACTGGATTGGACTGCAAGGCATATCCATTCTCAACATTTTTCTAAACCAATTCTCCGACAACCGAGGATAGCGTCTTCATCGCGTTCCGGATTGTCTGAGTCCCACAACTGCCGTAGCCAATCACCACGCCACGCGCGCTCAGGGGTGTCAAACAGTATTTCCCGATCGCGGACAGGACAATGCCTGCCCGAGCAGCTTCGTCGACCAGCCTCTGTTCTTCAAGAGGGTGTTTGAGAAATCCGACCGTGTGAAATCCGGCGGAGGCATGTTGGATATCAAGATAAGGGGCGACAAGCCCTGAATGGATGTGAAGTTCTGAGTGGCGTTGCCGGTAGAGCGTCCGCATCGTTCGGATATGGGTTGCAAAGAACCCTTCGTTGATGAAATCGGCAACCGCTGCCTGCGCCCATGTCGGGCTGCCGCTCAAGGAAGATGTGCAGATGGTCTTGAGCGGCTCAACCAGCGCCGGGGGTGCAAGTAGAAATCCAAGCCGCAGGGATGGAAACAACGTTTTAGAGAAGGTGCCGACGTAAATGACGCGGTGGCTGGTGTCGATGCTTTTGAGGGTCGGCAAAGGCTGATTTCCAAAATAGAAGTCGCCATCATAGTCATCTTCGATCACATAGGCATTCGCCTGCTCGGCGGCCTGTAACAATGCAAGTCGGCGCGACAGGCTCATCACCTTGCCAAGCGGTTGTTGATGCGACGGGGTGACAAAGGCAAGACGAAAATCCGGCTCTTTGGACAACCCGTCTTCGACAACCAGACCTTCGTCATCAATTTCAACCGGCACCAGATCCGCCCCCGCGGCCGTGAACGCATTGCGCGCACCGATTGCCCCAGGGTTCTCAAACCAGGTTTTGTCGCCTTGGTTCAAAAGCAAACGCGCAATGAGCGCAAAAGCCTGTTGTGCACCACTGACGATAAACACCTGGTCCGGGTCACATTGAATACCCCGGCTGGCATTCAGATGCGCAGCAATGGCCGCACGCAAAGCAGGCAATCCAAAGGGATTGCCATAGCCCATGAGCGCGTCGCGATCAGATCGCCAGTGCCGGGCGGAAATACGGGACCATTGGGCCATCGGAAATTTGTCCAGTGCAGGAAGTCCGGTAACGAACGCTGCCGATTTGTCCGGCAGCCGGTCGCGTGGCGCAAAGTGCCGGGCGGCCTGTGTTGCGATGTCCGACAATCGGCAAGACGTGGAGGTTTCCGGTTTAACCTGCACTTTGGGCAGGCGCACCTTGTTGCGAATGGTGCTGCTCACGAATGTGCCGGCACCGACCCGCGCTTCGAGCAATCCTTCTGACACCAAACGGTCGAGTGCGTCGATAACCGTCGTGCGCGACACGCCCAACTCGCTGGCCAGGGTCCGGCTGGCAGGTAGACGCTCTGCGCCGGCCAAGCCACCCGACAAGATCAGGTCCCGCAGGGCCATGTAAAGCTGCACGCCGATCTTCTTGTTTCCCGTGCGGTCAATCCTGATCGAAGACAGGATTGCCCCGGCTTTGCGTTTCATAAGGTTCGCCAAATTGGTTTGAACAAAATGTCAGATTGGACCTTAGGCCAAGTCCAATTTTTTCGCTAGATGAAGTGCGATCACGATGAAGGCCACCATGAAGATTACAGAAATTGAGACGTTCGCCAACGAGTTTGTGTGCTTTGTCCGGGTCACCGCTGAGAACGGCGCTCAGGGGTGGGGACAGGTTGCGCCTTATTACGCGGATATCACCGCACAGGTCGTGCAACGACAGGTGGCCCCCTACGCGCTGGGACAGGACGCGCTGGATATCGACCACCTGATGGATATCATTCCCGAAAAAGAACACAAGTTTCCAGGATCTTATCTGCGCCGTGCCATGGGTGGGCTCGACACGGCCCTGTGGGACCTGCGCGGCAAGATGGTCGGCAAACCGGTTTGTGAATTGATTGGCGGATCACCGGGCAAGGTGCGTGCCTATGCCTCTTCCATGAAGCGCGACATCACACCACGCGATGAGGTGGACCGGTTGTGTCGTCTGCGCGATGAGCAAGGCTTTGATGCCTTCAAGTTTCGCATCGGCGCTGAATGCGGTCGCGGTCAGGATGAATGGCCGGGTCGCACAGAAGAGATCGTCCCGGCCATGCACAAGGCCATGGGCGACGATATCGTTCTGCTGGTGGATGCCAATTCCTGCTACGCGCCCGGACAGGCGATCGAAATCGGCAAAATGCTGGAGCAAAACGGCGTCAGCCATTTCGAGGAACCCTGCCCGTATTGGGAATATGAACAGACCAAACACGTGACGGAGGCGCTGGGCATCGACGTCACAGGTGGCGAGCAAGATTGTGAATTGCAAAACTGGCGACACATGATTGACTGGCGGGTTGTCGATATCGTGCAGCCGGATGTGTGCTATCTTGGCGGCCTGACACGTACGCTTCGGGTGGCCGACATGGCGCACAAGGCGGACCTGCCCTGCACACCGCATTGCGCCAACTTGTCGATGGTCACGCTGTTCACAATGCATTTGCTTCGCGCGATCCCGAATGCGGGCAAATACCTGGAATTATCAATCGAGAAAGAGGACTACTATCCTTGGCAATACGACCTCTTCGTCACGTCGCCTTACGACATCAATGCCGGGCACGCGACAGTCACCGCGACGCCTGGCTGGGGGGTCGAAATAAACCCGGACTGGCTGGAGAAATCGCAGCACATGTCGAGCAAGTTATTCTGAGGTTTGCGGCTGGTAGTCCTTTGTTTTTTCTTGTGTATTCGAACAATACTCCCTTCAAAGCGTCCGGCGTTTAACCTGAGGCATCAGATAAAGGCCGGGCGCGCGCAACACTCACTTGTCGCGCGGCGTTCGTCCAAAAGCTGTGAGTCAGGGTTTTTGATCGAACGCTTTTGGGAACAGTTTCAAGTGATCACTGAACTGCATCAAACTGTCGAATTGCGCCCAGCGCCAAGGCGTTTTAGCCGTAGTTGCCTTTCACACGCTCTTTTGTCGGATCAAAATGCGGATACGGGACAACTTTGGCTTTTAGCCGCTTTTGCAACCCATCCAACTGGCCCACTTCGATCTCCGTGCCAGGCTCCGCATGCGCGACGGATACGCGCGCGAGAGCAATGTTTTTGCCAAGGATCGGGGATTTCACAGCAGACGTGACCTCGCCCACTTGCGCTTTGCCGATGCGAACACAATCACCCGGGCTTGCGACAAGCCCACCTTCCAACTCCAAGCCGACAAGCTTGCGTTGCGGGTGCGCTTTGCGTTCTTCCAATGCGGCGCGGCCAATGAAATCATCATTCTTGGATTTCAGGGGAACGGTAAATCCTATGCCCGCCTCAAACGGATCGGTTTGATCATCGAACTCGGACCCGGCAAAGATAAGGCCCGCCTCGATCCGGATCATGTCCAATGCCGCGAGGCCAAGAGGGGCCATGCCCATCGGTTTCCCGACATTCCAGATCGCATCAAATACCTCTTCGGCATCTTTGGGGTGGCAAAACACCTCATAGCCCAGCTCGCCGGAATACCCTGCCCGGCCTAGCACCACTGCCGTGCCATCAAAGTCACCCAGCCGCGCTGGTGTGAAGCGGAACATCCCCAGCTCTTCCACCGTGGGATTGGCAGGCGCAGTCCAGAGCACCTCTTTGAGGATATCGCGGCTGAGCGGACCCTGAATTGCAACATTGTGAAGTTGGTCAGTAGAGTTGCGCACCCAAGCATTGAGGCCCAGTTTTTCAGCCTGTTCGCGGATCCAGAGGCCGGATGTGTCATTGCCACCGATCCATCGAAAGGCGTTTTCGCCCATGCGGAAGAGTGTGCCATCGTCGATCATGCCGCCGTGTTCATAACAAATAGCAGTATACGTGAGCTGCCCCACCGCAAGCTTCTTGACGTTGCGCGTCACGCAATGCTGCATCAGCTCTTCGGCGTCCGGCCCTGTCACCTCGTATTTGCGCAAAGGCGATAGATCCATAATCGCGGCCTTCTCGCGACAGGCCCAGTATTCGCCCACCGAACCATGCGACGGAAACGTATTTGGAAGCCAGTAGCCGTTATACTCCACAAAATCTCTGGTGTGTCGGGCAAAACTGTTGTGGAACCCGGTTTCTTTGGTGTGTTCCAAGGGCGCCTCCGGTGATTTACGATAGCCGATGGACCGGCTGAAGGAATTGGTCTCGGCGTAGGTGCGAACCTGAATATCGGTTGGGTTCCAGCCATTGGCTTGGTCCACATCACAAGGACAGGCTGAGGAAATGCAGATCAGGTCGGTGAGGGCGCGCAACAGCACGTAATCCCCAGGGCGCGACCAAGGATCATCCATACCGAGCGCGTTTGTTTCGTCCAGCAGCGTGTTAAAGAAAAAGTTAATCGCAGGCCAGCCACCGCGAGGCCGGATGCCGTATTGCTGGAGATCTTTGTTCATATTGTCCGAGCAGTTGATATGCCCGGGATATCCCAATTCCTCGTAGTACCGCGCCGTGCAGGCGAGGCCGAACGTATCGTGGCGACCGCAGGTGTCCTGCACGATTTCAACGAGCGGCTCTTGATCGACATTCCAGTATTTCGAAAAAATCCCCGGTTGCGGATAAAGCGAGCCCATCAAAGTGCGCGTGGTGGTTGGGTCAATCTCGCGTTCAAGACCGGCGTCAAGACTGCGCAGAGAGAATGCCTGAAAATCTGAGCATTCGCGGCCCTGCACGTCCAGCACCTGAATAAACTGGCCTTTCTTGACTTCATAGGATGTCGCATTGCCCGGTTGAATATTGATGTCCACAAGAGGATCAGCCAATGGATCGGGAGGCACATGCCCACCTTTCGCATGGCCGGGATTGGCGCGGCGGATATAGAGGATCAGGTCCGTGAGTGGTGTTTGTTGTGCCGGATCCATGGGTGCACCGGGGGCGGCCACGATCAAAAGGCCATCGCACTCGGCAAAGAAGGTCGCCATATCGCCAGGTTTGGAGCCTTCGGAAAATACGCGAATACACTGAGCATCGCCTAGCTTGAAGCCAGCTTTGTCGAGCGCCGCAGCCACCTTGGCACCAGATGGGGAGCCGTTGTCCAAAACGGAAATCACACCATCGGGCCGTCCATGGCTCGATGCGCCGAGGCGACCAGGGTCTGAGTTTCCATCCGGCGTAAAAAATACCAGTTCCCCAGGCTGCAGGCCTTCGAAATCAAGCACACTGATCTCGTCACCCTTGTGTATCGGCAAAGCGCGCGATCCACCACCGGGGATTGGGTGCCGTTCAGTGCCATGCGGCAGGATTGGCAAACCGGGTGTAACGATGCCAGCGCGCTCATATGGCGTTTCAAAAATCGGGGTCACGTTCATCGCCGCACCTCCGGATATGTGACGAAGCCTTGCATCACGCGAGCCCCAGAATTTTGCGCCGTTTCTCGGCCCAGGCGTTGATTGCGATGTCAAAGGTCAGCGCCATGAACACCACAGAGAAACCAAGCACAAAGTTCCAGCCCAGATTGGTACCTGCCAATGTCCGACGCATTTCCTGTCCCAGATCACGGGTGCCGATGAATTCGGCGATGATCACCATGAAGAAGGCAAAGACGAGCGCTTGGTTTAGGCCCACAGCAATGGTCGGCATGGCAAGCGGCAGTTGCACCTTGGTCAGCTTCTGCCAACGGGTCGCACCCGACATATCCGCCGCCTCGGTGAGTTCCGGCGGCACGTTGCGCAGACCCTCAACCGTGTATCGAACCACCGGGACCATCGTGTAGATGAGGATCGAAATGATCACCGTAACAGGCGAGATACCAAAGAGCATGACCGCCGGCAGCAGGTAGACGTAGGACGGGAAGGTCTGGAACGTGTCGCAAAGCAGTATCATGAACTTCGCGCGTTTTTCCTTGCGCACCGCAAAAATCGCCATCGGCACACCAAAGGCGAGTGCGATGAACGTCGCCATGAACACGGAGTGCAGTGTGAGCATGGCACGGTCCCAATACCCCAGCTGAGCAACGATACAGAAAAAGATGAATGCCAAAATGCCCGGGGTCACGCCGCCGAGACGATAGGTAATTGCGGTGACAGCAAGGATGACAGACAGCGTCGGCAAGAAGAGCAGCGCCTTCTCTGTCGGAACAAGGAAATAGTTGTTCACGACAAAGCGAATGGCATAGGTGATTGCCTGGAGCCAATCCAGAGCTAGAAATGCCTTGATCGATTGATCGAATTCTCGCCCTTGGGACAAAGATTCCTTGCGGTGAACTTCGTCTGCAACACCGGCAATCCAGGTTGGCAGATTGAATTCTGACATCGGCGACACCACCAATGGCACAGGATCCATGCCAGAAGCCATGCGCGACAAAACAAGGAACAGAACAAAGGCTGCAACGCCCAACAATGGCAGGAAGTTTCGCTGCCACCAAGGCGTGCCTTTTTCATAATGCTCAGGCTGTTTGACCACCCAAGCCTTCGACAGACGGTCCAGAACCACCGCCAAAAGAACGATGGTCACGCCAATCTCAAAGGACCGGCCCAGTTTGAACGAGCCCATCGCCTCCAGAAGCTTTGCACCAAGGCCCGGCATCCCGATAGCCGCGGTCAGAACAACCATAGCAAGGCAAAGCATGATAACCTGATTGAGGCCAACAAGAATTTCCGTGCGCGCGGACGGCAGGTAAACATAGCGCAGCATCTGCCAGCGCGAACAACCGGCCATTTTCCCAGCCTCAACAACTTCAGGCGACACTTTCTTGAGACCCAATGTGGTCATGAGGATCATCGGCGGTAAAGAATAGGCAACCGTAGCCACGGTCGCTGCTGTTGGTCCAACTTTGAAGAAGATGACGGCGGGCAGAAGATACGAGAAGAACGGCATCACTTGCATCACAAGTAGCAGGGGTTTCACGGTGTCTTCCACGCGTTTGGACTTCCAGCACCAGATACCGACCAGACCACCAATGACAAACCCAAGTGGCGCCGCGACAACGATCACGCTCATGGTTTCCATGGTCCACTTCCACTGGCCAATCAGGGCGGCCCAGACAAATGTACCGCCCGCCAGCAGCGCCAGACGCCATCCACCCAGCGCGTAACCTAGAATGGCGGCCACTGATGCAATAACAGTCCAGGGTAAGGCCTCGAACCGCGGCCAGCGGGCGCGGCCATAGAGAATATTGGCCACAGCATCGAGAACGAATTCCAGAATGCCGCTTAAAAAGCGAGTTACATGGATGAACCCAAGATCAAAAGCGATGAGTTGAAAAGCGGCATCAATCCAATCACGCCAAGGCAGCAAGAGTACCTCGGGGATACGCACCAGCCCGTCAGGCAGCCATGGCCGCAAAACCGTGAGAAGTGCCGCGACACCAAGCAGCCCCCAGAACACGCGGCGCGCCACTGTCTGATCCTCAAGCATCGCGCGCAGACCAGTGCCACGTTGCGCGGTCGTTGTAGGATCGGAGCTTGTGGCGATGTCAGCCATCAGACGCATCCCCCAAGAGGAGATCCAGTGCCTTTTGGCGTGGCATGATCCCCGTGATCTTGCCATCTTTGTCCGCCACTGGCAGTTGATCTCTTTGATCATTCACCAACTGACGGGCCAGTTGCTGGATCGTGTGGTGGCCGGGGACGGGCTCCCCAATGATCTCCGCGCCATTTACCGGCCCGGCCAAAACATTCGCGTGCACCACGCGCGCCTTTTCAATTTCTTCTGTGAACTTGCGAACATACGGCGTTTGCGGGTCGAGGACGATCTTGTCGGGCGTATCACACTGCTCAACCGCGCCGTCTTTCATAATGGCAATTCGGTCAGCGAGGCGCAGGGCCTCATCAAAGTCATGGGTGATAAAGACAATGGTTTTTCCCAGCATCTCTTGAAGACGCAGGAATTCATCCTGCATCTCGCGGCGGATAAGCGGGTCAAGCGCCGAAAACGGCTCATCAAGGAACCAGATGTCGGGTTCAATCGCAAGACTTCGGGCAATGCCGACACGCTGCTGTTGACCGCCGGACAATTCGCGCGGGAAATAATCTTCGCGACCGTCGAGACCTACGAGGTTGATAACCTCAAGGGCACGTTCGCGCCTTGTGTGCCTGTCCTGCCCACGCATTTCCAGAGGAAAGGCGATGTTTTCGAGAACTGTGCGGTGTGGCAACAAGCCGAATGATTGAAACACCATGCCCATTTTCGAGCGCCGAAGTTCAATCAATTCCTTTTCCGGCAAGGCCATAATGTCTTGCCCTTCGACCTCAATCGTGCCGCCCGTGATGTCATGCAGTCGCGACAGGCAGCGCACCAGAGTGGATTTGCCCGATCCGGACAGGCCCATAATGACAAGCATCTCGCCACGGTCCACATCCACCGTCACATCTTTGACGCCAGCAATATAACCGTCCGCGCGGATATCCTCATAGCTGCGCCCAGGCGACATCTGCGAGAGGTATTGCTTTGGGTTCGGGCCAAACAATTTCCATGCATTGCGGCAGGAAATGACAGGGGCATCAGTCATTGGGCGGTTGGTCTCTTGGGTTAAATTTCAATTGGGCCTGCGGGTATCTTGGCCCCCAGAAAAAAGACCCCTGCCAGATCCGAAGACCAGACAGGGGTGATACTCAGTCAGCTAGATCAGCTTGCGCCTTCGGGCAGCCAGCCTTTCCAGACGTCTTCGTTTGCGCTCAACCATTCTTCGGCAGCCTCTTCTGGTTCCATCTCTTCGATGTCAACCAGACGCGCCATTTCGGCGATCTGAGCGTTGGTGAACGAGATTTTGGTCAGCACTTCGTAGGCATTTGGCCACTTGTCCTTCATGCCGTCCCAAGCCGCTTTCTTGAGGTATCCATCGGCTGGGTTGCCGCAATCGAAAAGCGCATCGGGGTTCGGACCCTTGGACGGATCCGTGTCGCAGCCATCTTCCCATACAGGGAATTCGACAAACTCACCGGGCCAGACAGCTTCGGCAAAGTTCGGTGTCCAGTTGAAGACGACAACCGGACGCTTGTCTGCTTCGGCTGCTGCGATTTCAGCCCAGAGAGCCGCCGCAGACCCCGCGTTCACCACAACAAAGTCCATGCCAAGCGCTTCAACACGCTCTTTACCGTGCTTGAGCCAATCCACTGGACCGTCGAGGTAACGACCCTTGTCGCCTGTCTCTGCTGTTGCAAAGAGCGCGGCGCAATCATTTAGTGCTTCCCAGCTAGGCAGACCGGGGCATGCATCCTTGGTCCACATCGGATACCACCAGTCTTCGCGCGTCACAGCGTTATGATCACCGGCATCATGCAGGCCACCCTTTTCGAGGGCTGTGCGGAAGGATTGGCCAAAGGCACCTTCCCAGACTTCCAGTTCCAGCGTCACGTCACCAAGGCGAACCGATTCATAGACGGCCTGGCTATCGGTTGTGACGAATTCCACGTTATTGCCCATGGATTCAAAAATCTGTCCCACGGCATGGCTCATCACAATCTGGCTCGACCAGTTGTGGATTGGAATGACGATTGGATCCGCGCTGTCATCGGCCGCAAAACTTGCGGTCGAAGACGCCATGGCCATCGCGGCCGCGGACAAAATGAGTTTCGTTTTCATGTTAACTCCCAGTTGGCTTGATATCAGCACGCCTCTTTGGGCGGCGCGTCGCTTTCAGCAGTATTGAGTATGACAAACGATGCCGCGTTCTCTGAATATAAAATCCGCACGCCTTGCCCCAAAAAATGTTTGGCAAAACGCCGATGTAAGCGTAGAATTTTAGGCGGGAATCTAAGGAATATTGGTGCAATGCTAAAGAATCGGGCTGCATTGCCGCGACTTGACTACCTTTTGGCCTTCGAAGTGGCGGCCGAACTTGAAAGCTTTGCCGCCGCTGCCAAGCAACTCAACGTCAGCGAAACAGCGGTGAGTCGTAAGATTCGCCTGTTGGAACAGCACTACAAAAGTGCGTTATTCATACGCGGGCACCGCTCAGTCGCTTTGACGGAACAGGGTCGCAAGCTGTTGAATGGAATCACACCGGCGCTCAAGACCCTGGAACGCGTATCTGCCAGCATGTTGAGCGAACGTGGTCGCAGCACTGTACGCATGGCAGTGACAAACTCCGTGGCCTCTCTCTGGCTTATGCCGCGACTTCGCAAATTTCGTCAGGCCAACCACAACGTTACCATAAGCCTATTAGCTTCTGATCTCGATTCAGAGTGTCTTTCAGAAGATGTCGACCTGGCCATTTTACGCGGGGAAGGCGACTGGCCAGGATACGATGCCAAACTTTTGTTTGGCGAGACCGTGTATCCCGTCTGCGCTCCAGGTTATCTCGAAAACCACATCGAGATTAAATCGGTGAAAGAGTTGACCAACCATGCGCTCATTGAGGTCAGTAACAATCATACCGAATGGCTAAACTGGCAAACCTGGCTGTCAAGCAAGGGGGCCGATCCCGACAGCGTGCGTCATTCAACCTATGTCAACACATACCCGCTGGCCATTCAGGCAGCTATTGATGGTCTTGGTATTGCGCTGGGTTGGGGGCATCTTGTGGATCATCACTTGCGCGAGGGCACTTTGGTGAAACCCCTGAACGCAGAGCATGTGCGCACACAATCCGGATATTTCCTGTTGCGAAAGCGCGATGCGCAGCGCAGGGCAGAAAGCGAAGTTGTGACACGCTGGCTTTTACAGGAAAGTGCCGAACGCAAACGGTATGCGGCCGAGTAACCCGATAAACTAAGGGCCCGCAGCAATCAATTCGTCCACATGCACTGCCGCGCTGGCCGCCAAGGCACGCAGGTCATACCCCCCTCCAGACAGGATACGACGCGACCCTTGGCATGGGTCTTGGCGATACCGCAAAGCTTGCGCGTAACCCAGGCGAAGTCTTCTTCCAGAAAATTAAGATTCGCTAAGGGATCATCTGCATGCGCATCAAACCCCGCCGAGACAATCACAAGCTCGGGCTTGAAAGCATCCAAAGCTGGAAACACGGCCCCTTCATAGGCCTGTCGAAATCCCGACCCGCCTGTGCCCGGAGCCAGTGGAATATTCAGCACATTGTCATGATCGCCTGTCTCGTTGGCAGCACCAGAACCAGGCCAGAGCGGCATCTGATGAGAGGACACAAAAAGCGTACGCGCCTCCGATCGCAACAAGTCCTGCGTTCCGTTGCCATGATGCACATCAAAATCTACAACAGCCACCCGTGACAACCCGTGCCGCTCAAGCGCATGCTTGGCAGCAATCGCGACGTTTCCAAAAAAGCAAAACCCCATCGGAGTCTGGGTTTCGGCGTGGTGACCCGGCGGGCGCATGGCGACGAAAGCATTCGTGGCATCACCCGACAGAACCATATCCACGGCTTTT
The DNA here is from genome assembly GCF_037023735.1 of Roseovarius sp. S88. GTDB lineage: Bacteria > Pseudomonadota > Alphaproteobacteria > Rhodobacterales > Rhodobacteraceae > Roseovarius > Roseovarius phycicola. The sequence goes on from NZ_CP146069.1 coordinate 3,419,250, forward strand.
ATCGCGCCACCTGCTGCATGAAGCCCAGCACTGACAGAACCGGGTGACATCCACGTATCGGCGTCAAGCTGATTAAAACCTTGGGCAGGCCCTGCGCTTTTTATCCGGTCAATGTAGGCTTGCGGGTGGCATAACCTTAAATCCTCATCGGTCGCCTCCGGCGCATCCATTTGCAACAAGTCCTTGCCTTCCATCGCGGGCAAAAGATGCTCCAGCCGTGCAACACGCTCAGGATGTCCATCCGGTGTGACATGCGACAAACTGCTGTCATGCGTGATCAGGGCCGTGGTCATGTGCGGTGTGCCTTATTGAGATTGACGTGCGCACCCTATCGCTTTGCCAAACTCTGTCCAGCCCCACCTTGTCGGCTTCTGAACGGCATGTCACAGTGACATCATGGAAGAAGAAACATCTTCTCAAGCCGAGGTTGCCTCGCCCGCAGAAGTCACTGGCGCTGTTGTTGAAACGGCGGGCACTGAAGAGGCCAAGGAAGTTGCACTTGACCTATGGTCTCAGGGGGTCGACTTCCTCTATGGCCTGTTGCGTCCCTGGAATGCTTATCAGATTGGTATCGCCGTAGGGCTATTGGTTCTGGCCTATTGCCTGACAAAACTGTTCGGTCCGCGACTGCACGACTGGATGCGCACGCGCGAAGGCTGGCCCAAATGGCGCATGCGCTTTCTCGTTTTACTTCATCGGCGCTTGACGTTGATTTTCTTCGTCATTTTGATCTGGCCGGTCGTGTGGATCATGCAAGAAGTCACCTGGCCAAGTCGAAGTTATATCCTCAGCATCATCGCCGGTCTGGCCAGCGCTTGGCTTGTCATCGCGATCCTGACGCGCCTGATCAGCAACGCGTTCGTACGAGGCGTCGTCCGCTATCTCGGCTGGGCATGGGCCACAGTCGTGATCCTTGATCTGTCCGACGAAGTGCGCACCCTTCTGGACAGTGCCGCGCTAGAGCTTGGCGGTGTGCGTTTGTCGGTCTGGTTGGTGCTTCAGGCCCTTGTGGTCATTGCTACACTGATGTTCCTCGCTCGGTTCATTTCGACCACGTCTGCATCACGCATTAAGAACAACAAAGACATCTCGCCCTCGATGCAGGTGCTCGCGGTCAAGTTTCTACAAGTCCTGCTTTACGGAGCGGCCTTCTTCATCGGCCTGAAGGCCGTTGGTGTGGATCTGACCGGGCTTGCTGTGCTCTCAGGTGCGATTGGTGTAGGTCTGGGTTTCGGGCTTCAGAAGGTCGTCTCAAACCTTGTCTCGGGTGTGATCATCCTGCTCGACAAATCCATCAAACCCGGCGACGTGATCAGCCTTGGAGAAACCTTTGGCTGGATCAATTCTCTGGGTGCCCGCTATGTCAGCGTGGTCACGCGCGATGGTCGGGAATACCTCATCCCCAACGAGGACCTGATCACGGGTCAGGTGGTGAACTGGTCTCACTCCAACGACTACGTCCGGCTCGATATCTACTTTGGAACGTCCTATGGATGTGATCCCCACGAGGTGCGCCGGATCGCGATCGAGGCAGCCAAAGGCGTAGACCGTGTCCTAAGCTTCAAAGCGCCTGTCTGTCATATCGTGGGGTTCGGCGATAGCAGTGTTGATTACATCCTGCGCTTCTGGATCAGTGACCCGACAGGTGGTCTCACCAATATTCGCGGCAATGTCTATCTGGCGCTTTGGGACGCCTTTCAGGAACACGATATCTCTATTCCCTTCCCGCAGCGCGAAGTTCGTTTGTTGGGCGACGAAAATACACCGCCTGTCTCTGCATGATCACATCTCGCCAGATGCCTTGATCCTTTCATTGAAATGTCACTTTTGCATTGTTACGTTTGCCTTATGCCCGGCACCGGGGCGGATCGGTGTGCAAAGAAGGAGGACAATGTCCTGTCTCTTACAGTTGATGCGGCAAACACCGCAGGGTCGGGCGCGGCTGTGACGGCGCCCAAAACAGTCGCAGACAGCGAAACGCAGCTGGCGCGCATCTTGACGTCTCTCAGTGAAGACAAGGCCGAAGACATCGTGCAAATCGATCTGCGCGGAAAATCTGCCATCGGCGATTTCATGATTGTGTGTACGGGCCGGTCGACGCGGCAGGTCACGTCTATTGCTGAAAAGCTGGCCGATCGTCTGAAAACGGAGCTCGGGGTCCTGACCAAAATTGAGGGCAAGGATGCTGGCGACTGGGTTTTAATCGACACAGGCGATGTCATCGTTCACATCTTCCGGCCCGAAGTGCGTGAATTTTATCAGCTTGAGAAGATGTGGGTGCCCGGCAACAAAACGGCAGCGGCAGAGAGCTGAATGCGCATTCACATCTGCGCGGTGGGCCGCATGCGCCAAGGCCCGGAACGCGTGATGCTGGATGACTATATAGACCGGTTTGAAAAAACGGGCCGTTCGCTTGGCTTGGGCCCGGTGGCACTCCACGAGGTCGAGGATAAAAAAGGCATCGGCATGAAGGCCGAGGCGGAACTACTGCGTCGGACGTTTCCGGACCGAGTTCAGCTGGCCGTGCTGGATGAACGCGGCAAACTCATGACATCTCCTCAATTTGCCGACACTCTCGCCAATTGGCGCGACGACGGACAAGCAGATGTAGCTTTTGTCATTGGCGGTGCTGACGGAATCGACCCTGCTTTGCGGCAAACAGCAAATTTCGCACTGTCTTTTGGCAAAATGGTCTGGCCGCATATGCTGGCCCGCGTGATGCTTAGCGAACAACTCTACCGCGCGGCCTCAATCCTCTCTGGTGCACCGTACCACCGCGCCTGACATGGGTATTTTTGACAAGAAAGAAACTGAAAACCTTCCTTTCATCGTCTTGAAAACACCCTCACCGAAGGCTGTGGCGTTTGCGTCAAGAAAACCGGTTCACGTACTGCAAAAGACCGGCTAGAACGCAGGCCAAGTGGCAGGAGTAACGATGAGCACACCCAAACCCGTTATCTTGTGTATTCTTGATGGCTGGGGCCTGCGCGAAGAACGTGAGGCCAACGCGCCGGTCTTGGCAAACACACCAACCATGGATCGTTTGTTCGCGACGAGTCCCAATGCCACGCTCCGAACGCATGGGCATGATGTGGGCCTACCCGATGGGCAAATGGGCAATTCCGAAGTGGGGCACCTGAATATCGGTGCCGGTCGCGTGATTGAAATGGATCTGCGCCGCATCGACCGCGCGATTGAGACCGGGACCTTTGGCGAACTGCCGGGCATCCTGCGTTTTATTGACAAGCTCAAGGCCTCTGGTGGCACGGCGCATGTTTTGGGCGTGCTTTCCGATGGGGGCGTGCATTCGCATATCGGTCATATGATTGCCACGGCCAACGCGTTGACCAAACATGGCATCCCAGTCTCCATCCATGCCTTTACCGATGGGCGGGATGTGGCGCCTATCTCTGCCAAGATCTATCTCGAAGCCTTGCGCGCCGCCTTGCCGATGGGCGCTCGGGTTGCCACCGTTTCAGGACGCTACTACGCCATGGACCGGGACAATCGCTGGGACCGTGTGCAACTTGCTTATGAGGCGCTGGCATTGGGGCAGGGATACACGGCGCAAACAGCCTCAGATGCCATTGACAATGCCTATGCCAAGGGACGCACGGATGAGTTCATCAAACCGCGCGTGCTGGGGAACTATGAGGGCATGACCGACGGCGATGGCATACTGTGCCTCAATTTCCGTGCTGACCGAGCCCGCGAAATCCTGGCGGCCTTCGCCGATCCAGACTTTTCACATTTTTCCACAGGACCGCGCCCGAAGTTTGCAGCGATTAGCGGTTTTACAGAGTATTCACGCAAACATAGCGCATATATGGACTGCATCTTTCCCGATGAGCAGCCAGTTAACACGTTAAGTTCGTGGGTGGCGCAGCATGGCAGAACTCAGTTTCATACAGCAGAAACTGAGAAATACCCCCATGTGACGTTCTTTCTGGCCGGTGGTCGCGAAGCGCCAGAAAAGGGCGAGGATCGTTATGTCGCCCCATCACCCAAAGTTGCCACTTATGATTTGCAACCCGAGATGTCGGCGGCGGACGTGACACGGCACCTGATCGAAGCCATCAATGCGCAATACGATCTGATTGTGGTGAACTACGCCAACCCTGATATGGTCGGTCATACGGGTGATCTTGAGGCAGCTATGAAAGCTTGTGAAGCTGTTGATCAAGGGATAGCGCAAGTTCTTCGGACGCTCGAGCAGACAGGGGGCGCGATGATCATTACGGCCGACCACGGGAATTGTGAGACCATGGTCGACCCGGTCACAGGTGAGCCGCATACAGCACATACTACAAACCTGGTGCCGGTGATCCTGGTCGGCGGACCAGATGGTGTAAAGCTGCGCGATGGCGGGCGTTTGGCGGATCTTGCACCCAGTGTGCTGGAACTGATGCAGTTGCCGAAACCACCCGAAATGACTGGTGAGAGCCTTTTGATATGCGCGGACTGATTGCAGGTCTCGGCGCTGCGTTGTTAAGTGCGACTTTGGTCTGGGCCGAGACAGATCCTGCCGAGGCTGCGCGAGAAGCGGCACAACGTCTTGGCCGTGCGTCATCAATGTTGAACGACGCCGAAAACGCGCGCAATCGGGTTAAGGCACTGACCGAAACAATTCATGCCTATGAAGACGGGTTGCAGGCGATGCGCGAAGGCTTGCGGCGGGCGAATATCCGCGAAGAAACCTTGTCCCGTGAATTGCAATCGCGGGATGCTGAAATCGGTCAGTTGCTGGGCGTGCTGCAAAGCATTGGGCAGACGCGGGGTCCGGTGGTCCTTTTGCACCCGTCCGGTCCTGTGGGCACAGCACGGTCTGGCATGATCCTCTCGGATGTGGCACCGGCCCTGGATCTGCGGGCGAAAGAGCTTCGTGAGCGCTTGGAGGAAGTCACTGTCCTCCGCCAGCTCCAGGAAAGCGCTGTCGAGACTTTGCGAGAAGGATTGCAAGGCGCACAAACGGCAAGATCTGAACTGAGCAAAGCGGTCGCTGACCGCACTGATTTGCCGCGCCGTTTCGCTGAAGATCCTGTCAAAACAGCGCTACTTCTGGCGTCATCTGAAACCCTTGAAGGTTTTGCCAGCGGGCTTGCCGGGACCGCTGTGAATGAAGTGCCCGGGTCTTTGCCAACGATCTCCGACCGCAAGGGGGAACTTGCGCTTCCGGTGGATGGACGTGTGCTGCGCAGAGCCAATGAACGAGATGCAGCGGGTATTTCGCGCCCCGGAATTGTCGTCGCAACCCGCCCCGGTGCGCTTGTCACGCTGCCTGCGCCCGCTACGTTGCGCTATAGAGGCCCGTTGCTGGACTACGGAAATGTCGTCATCCTTGAGCCTGAGGCGGGAATTCTGCTGGTCTTTGCGGGTCTCGATGTGGTCTATGGAGCAGCAGGCGAGGTTTTGCCCGGAGGCAGCCCCGTGGGTCTTATGGGGGGTGAGGATACAGGTTCTGACGCTCTGTTGATCGAAAATGGCAAAGACGCGGGTGCCGAACGAAGCCAAACCCTCTATATTGAGATACGAGAAGACAACACACCCGTCGACCCAGAGACGTGGTTCCTGACTGATGAAGGATAGAAACCCGATGAAGAAATTCCTATTGGCTGCGGCTGTCGGCACCCTCACCGGAGGCGTTGTGACAACCCAGGTAGCCGCGCCGCTTCTGGCTCAGGAAGCTGCTAAGACAACCAATGTCTACGAACAACTTGATCTATTTGGTGACATCTTCGAACGCATTCGCGCGCAGTATGTCGAAGAAGTCGAAGAAGGTGATCTGATCGAAGCAGCCATCAACGGCATGCTTACTTCGCTTGACCCGCATTCGAGCTATCTTAGCCCCGATGATGCTGCTGACATGCGTGTGCAAACACGTGGCGAATTCGGTGGGTTGGGCATCGAAGTCACTCTCGAGGAAGGGTTCGTTAAGGTTGTCTCTCCGATTGACGGGACACCCGCCGAAAGCGCAGGTATCGAAGCCGGAGATTTCATCACCCACGTGGATGGTGAAAGTGTTCTGGGGCTGAACCTGAATGAAGCGGTTGAACTGATGCGCGGTCCGGTAGGAAGCGAGATCGTCATCACGGTGGTGCGCGAGGGCGAAACCGAACCATTTGACATCTCAATCATCCGCGACACGATCAAGCTAACTGCGGTTCGTGCAAGGACCGAACGTGACACTGTGGTTCTGCGCGTTACGACATTCAACGACCAGACCTACAAGAACCTCGAAAGTGGATTGGCCGAACAAATCGAAGATGCAGGCGGCGACGACAATGTGTCGGGCATCGTACTCGACTTGCGCAACAACCCCGGCGGTCTTTTGACGCAAGCAATCAAGGTGTCTGACGCGTTTCTCGAAAAGGGCGAGATCGTCAGCACGCGGGGCCGCAACCCCGAGGATGGCGAGCGTTTCAACGCCACGCCGGGCGATCTGGCCGAGGGCAAACCAATTGTTGTGCTGATCAACGGTGGGTCTGCGAGCGCCTCTGAGATTGTAGCCGGGGCTCTGCAGGACCATCGGCGCGCTGTGGTCGTGGGCACCAAAAGTTTTGGCAAAGGGTCCGTTCAAACCGTAATGCCGCTTCGGGGCGACGGCGCAATGCGCCTGACCACGGCACGCTACTACACGCCCTCTGGTCGCTCCATTCAGGCTTTGGGCGTCAGCCCTGATATCGTGGTTGAACAACCGCGTAGCCGCCAAACGGAAGACGAGGAAGAAGATACGAACCGCCGCACACGCTCCGAAGCCGATCTGCGCGGCAGCCTTGGCAATGATAGCCTCAGCGAAGACGAAATTCGCCAGATCGAAGAGGAACGCGCCAAGGCCGAGGAGGTCGCCAAATTGCGCGAAGAGGACTACCAGCTGGCCTATGCCATCGACATCCTCAAAGGCCTCTCGGCACTCGGTCCAGAAGAGTAACGCACACGTGTTAAACTTAAACATGGGCCGCAAGTTGAAAGACTTGCGGCCCTTTTCTTTGCATCAGTTGTCGCGCGCACGCTGTGCAATGTCAGTACCCGCTGCCACGGCGGATGACCACGCCCATTGGAAATTGTAACCGCCCAGCCACCCGGTGACATCCACGGCCTCACCAATGGCAAACAGGCCAGGCACAGCCTTGACCTCCATCGTTTTCGACGACAACGCATTGGTATCTATACCGCCTGCTGTCACTTCGGCCTTGGCATATCCCTCCGTACCCGTGGGTTGAAATTCCAACCGAGTCAAACGCTCTGCCACCGCCATCAGGTCGCTGTCTGGCACATTGGCCAGTTCCTTGGTGATCCCGAAAACCTCGTGCAATGCATCGGCCAAACGCTTTGGCAAATGCTCGGCCAAGGCCGCTTTCAGGTGTGCGCGAGGCATCCGGCGCTTGGCCTCTTTCAAATGGGTCTGCGCATCTTTGAGGATGTTGATCCAAATGGGCTGACCCTCGGACCAGTAGGACGAAATCTGCAGGATCGCAGGACCTGACAAACCGCGATGCGTGAACAAAGACGCCTCTTCGAAGATCACCCCCGCAACCCCCGCTACAGAGGGAACAGCAACACCGGCGATGTCCTTGAAGGCCTGATCTTCTTCGCCCAGCGTGAACGGCACCAGTGCTGGGCGCGGTGTCACAATCGGCACGTCAAACTGCGCCGCGATATCATAGGCGACGCCCGTCGCCCCCATCTTGGGAATGGATGGCCCACCTGTGGCAATCACCAGATTGCGCGCAACCTCACCTGCCACGTGAAACGCCCCGTCGCGATGCGCGATCTCGCCAATCGAGGTGGACAACCGAACGTCTACCTGACCCTTGGCGCATTCATCCAGCAGCATCGCGACCACCTGCCGCGCGGAGCCATCGCAGAAAAGCTGCCCCAGGGTCTTCTCGTGCCAGGCAATGCCATGTTTCTCGATCAGCGCCAGAAAATCCCACTGGGTGAACCGGCTCAGTGCGGATTTGGCAAAATGCGGGTTTTCAGACAGAAAACAACTGGCCTCGCAGCCCGTATTGGTAAAGTTGCACCGCCCGCCGCCGGAAATCAGGATCTTCTTGCCCGGCTTGTCAGCGTGGTCAAGCAACAGAACCTTTGCGCCAGCCTGACCCGCCGCTGCCGCCGCCAAAAGCCCGGCACCGCCCGCCCCCAATATGATCGCATCCCATGTCATGTGATCTCTTCAAGCCGAAGCAGGCAAGATGTCAATGTGCCGAATTCTGCATGATATGGGCCTCCAACGCGGCCAGACCTTCATCCAGACCCTTGCGGCCAAGCCCAAGCCGAAAACGGTCTGTGGGCGTTGGCCCCAGATCAGACCTGTAGATGGTACTTGGCAAGAACAGGACCCCGGCCTCTTCCACGAGTGACTGCGCAAAACGCTCTACGCCGTCCGCCCCCTTGTAGCGAGGGAAAGCCATGCAGGACCCATCAGGCCGCTGCCAGTCAAAAAGGTCCGGATAGCGCGCAAAAAACGCCTCCCATTTCGGCAGGTTCTCGTCGACAATGGCGCAGTTGCGCGCCAGAATCTTGTCGCGGTTCCTTAGTGCAATCCGGGCAAGCTGCTCACTCGGCCCGGAATTGCAGATGGACAGATAGTGCTTCATCCGCTCCATCTTGGACAGAACCTCTGTGTCCTGACAGGCAATCCAGCCGATGCGCAGCCCTGGCAAACCATATGACTTGGACATCACCCCAAGCGACAAACCGCGCTCATAAACATCTGCCGTAAACGGCAGGTGCTGAGCGGTGCTGGGCCCTAGCCCGTGGAAAATCTCGTCGTGCAGAATGTAGATGCCATGTTTGCGGCATAGTTCAATCAACGCCTGATACCTGTCCAAAGGCAGGATCTTACCCGTGGGATTGTGCGGGAAATTGATGGTCAATAGCCGCGTATTGGGTCGGATGGAATCCGCCACTCTGTCGATATCAAGCGACCAGTCGTCATCAGGATCAAGCGGCACGCCCGTGGCCTCGCAGATCGCCAACGGCAGGGATTCATGCGACTGGTAATTGGGCGTCACCACAATCGCATGGCTATCCTTATCCAGGATCACATTGTTGGCTGCGAAAATCCCTTCGCTGGCCCCGGCAAAGCAAAGCACATTTTCACGCTTCTGAGCGGCATAGGTCTCTGCAATTGCGTCACGCAGTTCCGGCGCGCCATATGTCTCGGTATACCCCAGCCACATGGTCTCGAACACCTCGCGATCCTCGGCACACGCCATATCCAGAAGGGCGCTCATCGACATGCTTTCGGCGTCGGACGCCGTCAAATGGTGCCGCGCTTTGAACTCCCATTTGTTGAAATGCACTTCCAGCCGGAAGTCGGGCAGCGTTGTCATGAAAGTCTCACTTTAGTCGATGGCGCGGATGAGCTTTCGCTCTAACACCCGCAATACGGTGCGCAGATCAGACCCACGTTTCAGGATCTGACCATCCATGCCGATCACCGCATATTGCCCCTGCCGACCACGCAGTTTGGGGCGCTTTTCGATCCGGTAAAGCGGATGCTCTGCCGTGCGCCGAAAAACCGAGAATACCGCCACATCCCTAAGCGATGAGATGCCGTAATCCCGCCACTCGCCCGCAGCTACCATACGCCCGTAAACGGACAGAATCACCGAAAGCTCTGTTCTATGAAAGGCAACCTGCTCTGGTCCCTTGAAGTTCGAAAAAGGAACGGGTGTCTGAACGGTCATGCCATCAGCCTTGCTGCAAACCTTGGCTAAATCAAGCGAATTCAACCACGCCCGATATAGGGCATGGTGGTGGCCAGAACGGTCATGAACTGCACATTCGCCTCCAAAGGCAAGCTGGCCATGTGCAAAACCGAGCGCGCCGCATCGCCAACATCCATCATCGGCATAAGCGTGGCATCGGGGTTTTCCGCCAATATGCGCGCATTCAGATCCTCGACCAACTCAGTCTTGGCATTGCCGATATCAATCTGACCGCACGCGATATTGAAGGGCCGTCCATCAAGAGAAATGGATCGTGTCATACCAGTCACGGCATGTTTTGAGGTTGTATAACAGATCGAACCGGGACGCGGGTTGTGTGCCGAGAGCGAGCCGTTGTTGATGATCCGCCCGCCTTGGGGATCCTGCGCGCGCATCTGTGCAAACGCGAGTTTGGCGGTGATGAACATGCCCCGCACATTGACATTGATGACTTGATCAAAGGCATCAAGGCTCACCTCATCCGGAGAGGTGGAAGGCCCAAACATCCCGGCGTTGTTGAACACGGCATCAATCCGACCAGCCGAGGCGACAAAAGTCGTGAAAACATCCTGCATTGCAGCCATATCGGTCACATCCGCAGGCAGAGCGATAGCCGCCTTATGGGATGACGTGATCTCATCCAGCTTCTCCGCGCGCCGCGCCACACATCCCACACGCCATCCTGCCCTAAGAAATTCTTCTGCTGTTGCGCGCCCAATGCCGGAGCTGGCCCCGGTGATCAGAATGCTCTTCATGTCTCGACCTCCAATTCCAACGGCACGGGCGCTGCTTTCAAATCATCCACACGCAAACTGCCTGTAGGTTTGGCAATTCGGTTGCGCACCACCCAATACAGCCGCTCTTCTGCCCGCGTGATCGCCACATAGGCCAACCGCTTCCAAAGCGGCTGACCGGCTTCAGTCCTGCCCATGCGCGCAGCCGCAAATAGGTCAGGCGCAAAAACCTGTACATCAGGCCACTGACTGCCTTGCGCCTTGTGTATGGTGACCGCCGCACCATGCAGGAAAGTTGCTCCCATTCGGGCGGCGAATGGGATGAACGGCTCTTCCTCGTCGGGCTTTTCGATTTTCACGATCGAGGCAGCCGAAACCCTTGGGTCTTCGGCACCCATCACATGCAGTCGCGAAAACCCTGGCTTGCGCCCCGGTCCAAGATAGATCACCTGCGCCCCTTTGATCAGACCGCGCGCTTCAAGATCGAGCCGCTTCTTACGGTGTTTGAGCGGCAGTTCAATCCCATCGCAAATCAGCGGCTCACCTTCCAAAAGCTCGGTCTCCGGCGCACCATGTACCGACCGAAATGCATTGATCAGGCGAATGCGCGTCGCATTGCGCCAGACCAACACCGGACTGCGGGCCATGAGGTCAACCTCTACCCTGTTCGCCCAGACGACGCGATCATCGTTGTCGGCTGTCGTCTCAACCAAACGCTCAAACTCTTCGAACCCAACTTCAGGATCAGACAAGGCATGCGCCAAATCCAAGATCGGATTGTCTGCGTCCTGCCTGTGCACCCGGCTCAGGCTCAGCGTAGCCGGAGCAGGCAACCCGTCAAAAACCATCGCACCGGATTGGTTCACTGGCGCAAGCTGCGCGGGGTCCCCAAAAAGCAATAGGGTTGGAAAGATGTCCTTGAGGTCGTCGAACTGCTTGTCATCCAGCATCGAGGCCTCATCAATAAACCCAATATCAAGAGGATCTTCGCGCCGCTTCCATCCGGTGATGAAATCCGACCCGCGCAGCCCCGCCGCCGCCAGCGCACCGGGTATGGACTTGTGGCTTTGGAAAAACGTATGCGCGCGATCCAACGCCTCGACAGTCAAGCCTTCGATCTCGGGCCGCTCTCCTTGCCCCGAGAGCCAGGCGGCAATGCGTTCATACTCCGGGTCGTAAACCGGCGTATAGAGGATGCGATGAATGGTCGTGGCGGGAACACCGCGCATGCGCAACACGCTGGCGGCTTTGTTGGTTGGGGCCAGTATCGCCAATGTGCGACGGTCCTTGCGCCGACGCCCTTCCCAATCTCCCGAAACAACATCAACCCCCGCCTCTTCCAGCGCGCGATAGAGCTCGGCAAGCAACAAGGTCTTGCCAGATCCTGCCTTGCCCACAACCGCCATAACCGAGGATTTTCCCTCTCGTGGTGGGGTCAGGATCGCATCGTCCAGATCCACGCCCACCTCGCGCAGAACCTCTGAAATGCGATCATGCGCTTCGGCCTGGTCATCGGATAATACGGGGGCAACGGTCGACATGCGCCGACCCTACAACCGCCTCTGTCCAGGTGCCAGCGAAAGCCGCTTCAAGCGGATTGCGCAAATGCGATTTCAGCATTACCAAAACTGCGCCTGAACCAAAGTTCAGATAGCTCTGACGTCACGTTGGCTCGCTTAGCCACCTGAGCCCGTGCCTCTTTGGTAAACTCCCAAAGCCCGACGCTGATTTGGTCGCGCCCCTCGCCATCACTGCCAAGTATTTCTGGTGACGATCCGATCATCCGGTAAATCCGCACCATCCGCGCATCGAATACCCCGGCAAAATGGCGCACTCCAAAGTGACGCATCAACTCTCCGCCCCCCAGCATGAGCGCCGCGGCAACACGGCTTTCGGCACCGCGCGCGAGGCAAAACCGCGTGCATTCCCAGATCAGAGGGCTTTCGACGGTGCCACCACCCAGGAGATGCTGAAAGTGATCGTTGATCATTGTCTGACCAGTGGTGGGCAAAAAGCGCATTGATCCGCCATGCCGCCCATCTGACCCTTCCCAAATCACATAAAGCGGATTGAGCGTGTCGTAATGGTCATGCTCATACCCGTTTGCATCCACTTCGACCTCCCAGCCGAGGCGAGACTTGAACTGATCGGCCCTGTCCCGAAACATTCCTTCTCGAAGCCTCGGAAACCGATTCAATTCATCGGCGTATAAGTAGCGCAGCATGTTGGTCCTCCCATGTTGGTTGAACCAAGCTTTGGAAGGAAGGACTTAACAGCTTACGCAACCACCGTGCGTTGCGCAGACACAAACGTGGATCAAATCACGATCAAACCCTGGCTAATCGCCCGAGCAATCGCGTGCACCGTGTTTGTAGCACCCAGTTTGAAACGAGCCGACTCGATGTAGACGCGCAAGGTGTGTTCAGAGATCGACATGGTATCGGCCACTTGAGCACGACCATACCCCAACGCCAGAAGCGTCAGCGCCTCAACCTCACGCGGGCTTAACTGTCGCGCTGGCGCAGGCGCGCGATCCGGCTCGAACTCCAGCGCTTTTTGGTTGAAGTAATTCGCACAGAGGATCAGCTCCCGGCGATGTCTTTCGGTGAAGTTGTCCCAGGTTTCATCATCGCATCGATGGTTCACTGTGAAGAGCGCAAATTGCCCATTGGGTCCGCGCAGAGGCACCGAATACCCCTGATTTCCTAGGCCAAATTCCAACGCTTCCTTCAAAAACGCCTGGGTGTGTTTGCCTGACCAATCTAGACGCTTCCAGTCAACAGGGTGAAATCTCTGATAGCACCCTTTGATCACTGGATCGACGCGCAGATATTCCTTTTCAAGATACCGTTCGACCCACGCAGGATCATATGTGCCACAGCCATATTGATCACCCGCTGCACTCACCCAATGATACACCAGATGATCAATGCGAAAGAGATCGCGCAGGTGTTCGCTGATCACCTGCAGATGCGATGGTTCAGAGGCGCGTTCCAGCTCCTCCAGTATCGTGTCCAGCCGCCTGGGCGGTTCTGCATTCATTCCCCGTTAACCCTTCCCCTGTCGACGTCAGAGACGACGCCGCGACCAGACGCGTATCATCAAGATGCTCGGCCAGAGTGGTTAAGCCATTCTGATGCGCGAAGGTCCTCAAATCAGTTAATACGTCGAGAATCCATTCATTCTGCATCTTAAACATCCCTTAACGGTGGTTAATGAAAGGTTAATCAACCTTAGCATGTTCACATTTTTAGGCGAACTCACGAATTTTCCTTCCCCAGAAATAGCGAGTTTGGTGAAGAAATCGCTTAGTTTTGCTGAATTTCAGCGAAATTCGTTAACAAAAGCCCGCGACGTTACACAACATCGCGGGCTGATTCGATAAAACTTTAGGCAGTGGTGCTTAAGATTTACCCGCCTCAAGCACTTCTTCCACAGTCCGCAACCCGGTGCGCGGCGCTTGCACCAACACCGCCATGTTTCCGGGCTTATGCTCATTGCGCATCATCTTCATATGCGCGTCAGGAATTTCTTCCCACGGGAACACTTCGGACATACATGGATCAATCCGGCGCTCAATCACCAGCTGGTTCGCTGCAGAGGCTTGCGCCAGATGGGCAAAGTGAGAACCTTGCAATCGCTTCTGATGCATCCACATGTAGCGCACATCGAAAGTGCAATTAAATCCGGTGGTGCCTGCACAAATGACGACCATTCCACCCTTTTTGCACACCAGCGTGGAAATCGGGAAAGTCGCTTCGCCGGGGTGTTCAAACACCATATCGACATTGTTGCCCTTGCCCGTGATATCCCAGATCGCTTTGCCGAACTTGCGCGCTTCGGTGAACCACTCTTTGTATTCTGGCGAATTCACTTTGGGCAGCTGACCCCAACAGTTGAAGTCCTTGCGGTTAATGACACCCTTGGCACCCAGACTCATGACAAACTCACGCTTGTCCTCGTCCGAAATCACACCGATTGCGTTGGCACCTACAGTGTTCGCCAACTGGATCGCAAATGACCCCAGACCACCAGACGCACCCCATACCAACACGTTCTGGCCTGGTTTGAGCTCATGCGGATGATGACCAAAGATCATGCGATAAGCCGTCGCCAGCGTGAGCGTATAGCACGCGCTTTCTTCCCAGCTCAGGTGCTTGGGACGACGCATCAACTGTTGCGCTTGCACGTTGGTAAACTGCGCGAACGAGCCATCTGGCGTCTCATAACCCCAGATCCGCTGGGTCGGGCTGAACATCGGGTCGCCGCCGTTACAATGCGTGTCACTGCCATCGTCCTGATTGCAGTGAATCACAACCTCATCGCCCACTTTCCAGTTCTTAACGCGGTCACCAACGGCCCAGACCACGCCTGAGGCATCCGAGCCTGCAATGTGATAGTCGGCCCCGTGGCCGTCAAACGGACTGATGGGTTCCCCAAGACCAGCCCACACACCGTTGTAGTTCACGCCAGCTGCCATCACGAGAACCAGCACTTCGTGGCTTTCAAGCTTGGGGACATCCACTACTTCGACTTTGAAGGACTTGTCCGGCTCCCCATGGCGCTCACGGCGAATAGCCCAGGCGTACATCTGCTTGGGCACGTAGCCCAGTGGGGGCAGCTCGCCCAATTCGTAAAGGTCTTTTTCCGGCGCCTCGTAAGGCGCGATGCCGGTGTCCGTATCCAAAGCCATAATTGGCCTCCCTAGCAAAATAATTGCCGCAATGCAGAATCGCGGTGATCAAAGGAGAAATATCGCTCGTCGCGCAACAATGCAATGCTTAGAATGTGGTTTTTGAAACTTTATAACCCTGCAATTGCAGAAAATCTGGACGAACGGTGCTGCACTAGCGAAACAACTGTGTGATCGAATTTGCATAGTAAGACAAAATCGCGCGTTTTGCCTCAACGGCCATGTAGCCATCCGGCCCATCTTTGATCAGGTTGCGCTTCAATAAATTTCGTGTGCCAACCTCTACCGCATAGTCCAGATCGTCACGCGGTACATGAACATGCGCCTGTGAGAGCTGCTCGGTTAACTCTACTGTACGCGCACAAAGCGCGTCCCGGGTCATCGGCCCACCGGCAGTCGTTAAAGCATAAGCAATCAGCGGCACCGGCAGCACGGGAACTTCCTCACCAATCCGCTGCATCAAAACCTCGCCCAGCGCTTCTACCGGCGCGTCGGGGTGCTTCTTTTGAAACTCCGACAAGCTTACAGGCGCACCGAAGCTAGCTGCGGCGTAACCGTGACGGTGATATCGCCGCGTGATCCAGAGCCAGAATTGTTTAAGGATAAAGCCCGCCACCACACTAATCTTGGCCCCGAACCGCCGATGCCCCGCCTGTCCAGCCTCGACAAGGATCTTGTCTTCAAACACCCGGTCATAGTTGACCGCCACAGGAACAAACACCACGTCACGCTCAAAATCAGAGCGCTCTTCAATGATATACTTCAAAATACCAAGCTTGGGTTCAGCCAGTGCCCCGTCCAGACTAAGCCCACCTTCGGGGAACACCGCTTGTGTCACGCCACCATCAGTGGCCAAACCAACATAGCGAGACAACACGCGACGATAGAGAGAGTCGCGTGACTTGCGACGAATGAAATAGGCACCCATCGCCTTGATCAGCCGGCTGAGCGGCCAGACCCGCGCCCACTCGCCCACGGCATAGCTGAGTGCGGAACGCTCGGCGGCCAGCCAAGTGACCAGCACGTAATCCATGTTGGACCGATGGTTCATCACAAAGATCACAGTGGCATCGCGATCAATATTGCCAAGTTCCTTGTCGTGAAACCGCCCCATCCGCACGCGATAGAGCGCAAGGCTCAGTGCCTTAGCCGCACGAATGGCCACACTGAAATAGGCGGTGGCAGAAAAGCTGGGCACAATCTCTCGCGCATACCTGCGCGCTTTCTCGAATGCGACGTTTTCCGGCACGTTGTTCTTACGCGCATATTCGGCAATCGCCACGCTGACTTCAGGGTCGTAAATCAAACGCTGGATCATGTCGTAACGCCGCGCCAGCTTGAACGGCTCAATCGGGCGTTCCAGTCGCGTATTAAGTTTGGCCACCGCCTTTTGCATCCGTCGTCGGAAAAACCATCGCACGGATGGGAAGAGAAAATGGGACGCAAAGGTGACCGCCGCAAAAAGCAGGATCAGGATCAAAAGCCAAAGGGGAAGTTCTACTACTGTCGTCATTGCGTCGACATTGACAGCCTTGCGTCACACCCTCAATGCAAAATCACCTGCGAAAATGGGCTTTCCAGAGGCGACTGGCATGAATCACTCACTGTCCCCACATGCAGGACAAAGCCATCTGTAATGCCGCAACGCAGCGAATTGACAGCGTCATATAATTCCGGATAAATTGCCGCTGTTGTAACAAAATTACGCAATTTGATTCACGAGGCCGCCTATGTCGCAGACGCAGAAAGATCGTCCCTGGTTGATCCGAACCTACGCGGGTCATTCCACGGCCAAGGCCTCAAACGCGCTTTATCGTGGCAACCTCGCCAAAGGTCAGACCGGCCTGTCAGTGGCCTTCGATCTGCCGACGCAAACTGGCTATGACAGCGACCATGTTCTTGCGCGTGGGGAAGTGGGCAAGGTGGGCGTGCCCGTCTGCCATCTGGGCGACATGCGCACGCTCTTTGAAGACATCCCGCTTGAGCAGATGAACACCTCCATGACCATCAACGCCACAGCACCCTGGCTTCTGGCGCTCTACGTGGCCGTGGCCGAGGAACAAGGTGCTGATGTCTCGAAACTACAAGGCACCGTACAAAATGATCTGATCAAAGAGTATCTGTCCCGCGGCACATATATTTGCCCGCCAAAACCCTCGCTCAAAATGATCGGGGATGTGGCCGAGTACTGCTACACAAACATCCCGAAATGGAACCCGATGAACGTGTGTTCCTACCATCTGCAAGAGGCAGGCGCGACACCGGAACAAGAGCTGGCTTTTGCGCTGGCCACCGCGCAGGCTGTGCTGGATGAGTTGAAACCACGCGTCCCGGCCGAAGATTTCCCGGCACTGGCAGGACGCATTTCGTTTTTTGTGAACGCAGGAATCCGCTTTGTCACAGAGATGTGCAAGATGCGCGCCTTCGTCGACCTTTGGGACGAAATTCTTGAAACACGCTACGGCGTTGACAACCCAAAATTCCGCCGCTTCCGTTATGGGGTTCAGGTCAACTCGCTTGGCCTGACCGAGCAGCAGCCAGAAAACAACGTTTATCGCATCCTGATTGAGATGCTAGCCGTGACACTCTCCAAGAAGGCCCGTGCGCGCGCCGTACAGCTTCCTGCCTGGAACGAAGCCCTAGGCCTGCCACGCCCCTGGGATCAGCAATGGTCGATGCGCATGCAACAGATCCTGGCCTATGAAACCGATCTTCTGGAATTTGACGACCTGTTCGACGGCAACCCTGCTGTGGATCGAAAGGTGGAAGAACTAAAGAACGGTGCACGCCACGAGCTTGAAACGCTGGGCAGCATGGGGGGCGCGATCGGCGCGATTGAATATATGAAATCCCGTTTGGTGGATAGCAACGCCGACCGGCTTGGACGGATCGAAGCCGGCGAAACTACTGTCGTGGGTGTAAACCAGTGGACCACCACCGAGCCTAGCCCACTCCAAACCGAAGATGGTGGCATCATGGTGGTCGATCCTGCCGTTGAGGCCGAACAGATTGCGCGTTTGAACGCCTGGCGTTCAGATCGTGATGCAAATGCCGTAAAAGAAGCTCTGGCAGAGCTGCGGGAGGCATCGCAGTCCGGTGCCAATGTCATGCCTGCGTCCATTAAAGCGGCCAAGGCAGGGGTGACCACTGGTGAATGGGCAGAGCAAATGCGTCAGACCCATGGTCAGTATCGCGGCCCCACCGGCGTGTCTGGTAGCCCGTCGAACAAGACCGAAGGGCTGGATGACATTCGAGATGCGGTAAACGCTGTTAGTGACCGTTTGGGACGCCGCCTGAAATTCCTGATGGGCAAGCCGGGATTGGACGGCCACTCCAACGGTGCCGAGCAAATCGCCTTCCGCGCACGCGATTGCGGCATGGACATCTCCTATGAAGGCATTCGCCTGACGCCCGAGGAAATCGTGGCTGCGGCCATCGAAGATCAGGCACATGTGGTAGGCCTATCGATTCTGTCCGGCTCTCACATGCCATTGGTCGAAGACCTGTTAGACCGGATGCGTGCATCAGGATTGGGCGATGTCCCTTTGATCGTCGGCGGCATCATCCCGGACGAAGACGCTCAGCGCCTGCTCGAAATGGGCGTTGCACGCGTCTACACGCCCAAGGATTTTGAACTCAACACCATTATGATGGACATCGTAGCGCTCGCCGAACCTAAGTCCGTCGCTGCAGAATAAGTCGGCCTATTCCGCAGGCTCGGGTTCCGGTTCAGAAAACTGGAGCCGTTCCTTGGGTTTGTTCTCGGACCGAATTTCCTCAATGCGCGCCAGAATGCGTTTGTTCAAGACATCGTCAGCTTGCGACGCCTGATCGATCGCCACGAATTCTTCTGGCGTGATATTTGGGGCGGCACTGATCGCTTTTACGATGTCTTTATTTGCGGTTTCGACAAGAAAGTTGCGTTTGTCTTCGTCAGGTTCTTCTTGCATCAACTTTGTGTAATGCGCTCCGACCTGGCCCACCATGGACACCGCCTGAATGAACGAGTCGATTTTTGCATCGTCAATTGTGTCGTTGCTAAACCCCTCTGCCGGCTCAATTTGCGAAAGCGTCCGCCCATCATTCGCATCTGCTGCAGAGGACTCAGCCTCAGCTGCTTCTGACGCTTCGGCCTCTGCCTCTTGCGCAAAACTGGCCATAGATGTGCTCAAAAGAAGTGCCACCGCCAGGCTTGCCACGATTTGGTTTTTCATTTTTTGCTCTCCTCAAAAGGACAACGCCTTTCACCCAGACATGGCGCGTGCGCAGATTTTATGCAACTGTCTCGGCGGATTGATGCTGGAAAAACAGCAAAACTAAGGGCATTTTCCCGACAGACCACTACCCTTCCACGGACCCGGCCCATGAGCATTGAAATTCGCCCCCTCGCCCAAACCGACAAAGCAGACTGGTGCCGCCTTTGGACGGCGTATCTGGAATTCTACGAGTCAAGCGTATCGGATGAGGTCTACGATACTACATTCGCACGACTTTTGTCTGAGGATCACCCAACCCAAAACGGCTTGTTAGCGGTTGCATCTGGAAACCCGGTTGGCCTTGTTCACTTCATCTACCACCCGCACAACTGGCGCGTAGAGGATGTGTGCTACCTGCAAGACCTCTACGCCGACCCCGATATGCGCGGCAAAGGTGTCGGTCGCAGACTCATCGAAGCTGTCTACGAAACTGCAGACGCACGCGGCTGCCCCTCCGTCTATTGGCTCACACAAGATTTCAACGCCGAGGCCCGCAAACTCTACGACCGCATCGGAACCCTGACGCCGTTCATAAAATACAGCCGCTAGCCCGCCTCAATCGTAGCTGCGCAAATCCTCGATCACTTTGCCATCATTCGGCAGGCTGCCACGTGCCACTATCTCAATCCGCCCCTTGAGCTTGAGCGTATCCACGACGGCATCTGCAAAATTTTCAGGCGATGCACCATCAGCTTCGATTTTGACGGTCATCACATCCGCCTCACCTTCACGGCTGGCAATCACCCGAGCACGCGCAATCGCATCATGCCGAGAGACCAGCGCCGCAACCTGCTCGGGCCGCACAAACATACCCTTGATCTTGGTCGTCTGATCGGCGCGCCCCATCCACCCTTTGATCCGCAGATTGGTCCGGCCACAGGGGCTTTCTCCCTCCATCACAGCGCTTAAATCACCCGTCGCGAAGCGAATTAGCGGGTAGTCAGGGTTAAGTGTTGTCACTACAACCTCACCCACCTCACCAGGGACCACCGGATCTCCGGTGCCAGGCGTGACAATCTCAACGATCACACCCTCATCCACGATAAGACCCTCTTGCGCGGTGCTCTCGTAGGCGATGTTGCCCAAATCGGCGGTGGCGTAGCATTGCAGACATGCGATCCCTCGATCCGCGTAATCCTGCCGCAAAGATGGAAAGAGCGCCCCGCCGCCAACCGCCGCCTTGGTGATCTGTAACGTCAGATTCAATTCATCCGCCTTGTCGAGAATGACCTTGAGGTAATCGGGCGTGCCGGCATAGGCTGTCACACCCACATCATGTGCCGCTTGCGCCTGAAGCTCCGTTTGCCCCGTGCCCGCTGGCAAAACCGCCGCGCCCACCGCGCGCCCACCATTCTCAAAGATCATGCCCGCAGGCGTCAGGTGGTAGCCAAAACAATTCTGCACGATGTCGCCGCGCCCTATCCCGCAGGCATGGAGAAACCGCCCCATGCGCCACCAATCATGCCCAGTGCCGCCCGGTTCATAGATCGGACCTGGACTTTGGAAGATATGCGCAAAGTCCGAAGGAGCCTGCGCCGTCAATCCACCAAATGGCCGAACCGCCGCTTGCGCCTGCGTCAGATGAGACTTTCTCAGAACCGGAAGCTGCGCCAACGCTTCAACAGAGGTGATCGAACCAGCTTCAATCTCACTCAATGTCTCGCCATACCCGGCAAGTCCCTGAGCACGCAGAATTTGCTCCGGCAATGCGCGGGCAATGGCCGACGCACGCGCCTCGGGTTTACGGATTTCCAATTCGTCGAAATACTCAGACATATTCAAAACCTTTGCTCGCTGCACCCGCGACAGCTTGCCCGATTGTTATTTTTGTCTGGCTCAGGCATGTACTGCATACATTTGTATACATTTCACACTGATCAGACATTGCGAAAGCGAATGACCCATGACGGACACTGACACGGCCACCCGCATTGACATCCAGGACATGAACCGCCGCATCGTCTTTCACGACGATATTCAGGTGATGGAAGCGGATTTCTCCAACTTTCATTTTGACAGCAGCGCGGTTGTGAACGCCTTCTACGACCGGCTCGAAGCGCGTATTGCCGACACGGGTGAAGAGCTGTGGTTCTTCATGGTCAACCTCAACAACACCCGTATCGACCCTGCCGCCTGGACGGCCTATTCGCGTCGCGGTCGCGCGCTGAACTTCGCGCACTCGATGGGGTCGGTGCGTTTTGACGCCTCTGATGAGACGCGGCAACAGATCATTCGTGCCGCCAATACCGAAGCCTTTGATCCCAATCTTTTCAGCGACCGCGACGCGGCCCTTGCACGTCTCGCCGAACAGCCCAGCAAACGTCGCGAAAAAATCGTGCACGACCCGAACTACGTTCTGGCCGATTTTGTTCGCCGGATTTCTTTTGACGAAGAGGCCACGATCATGGACGTGGACTTTTCGCATTTCACGTTTCACCACAGCCGCGATGTGGATGACTTTTACGACTACATCGAAGAGCGCATCATAGAGAGCGACAAGCGGTGGTTTTTCCTGGTGAACCTCAACGGCTGTCAGATCCTGCCGGCAGCCTGGGTGCAATACGCCTTGCGCGGCAAGCGTTTGAACAAAGCCGGGTCTCTGGGATCTGTTCGGTACGCTGCCGGGTCGGAAACCGAAGAAGACATCCGCCTGCGCGCCGAAAGCGCGGGTTTTCGCCCCAACATCCGCAACACCCGCGAAGAGGCGCTGGAGCTCATCGAAGAGATGCGGGCGGAGCTGACAGGCGGCTGACATCAGGCAACCTCGCACAAGCGAATGACCTGCAGTGTTTGACCGGGCACGCGTTCGACTTCACCCCTAACTTCAAGCTCCAGTTTGACCGTCGTCACATGCCATCCGAGCGAACCCAGCCGGCTCAGCTCGTCCGCAGGTATCTTTTCGCCAACGGCATCTTTTAGCTCCGAAAAGCGTATTTTGCGTTCACCGAGCACGCTCAAAATGGCTTTGCGCACAGCATCAAATTTCCACGCGGGAATATTCGTCACGCCATCCCGGCCTTCCGCCGGAGTTCTACAGGCAACACGCGCCTCCGCCATCAGCTCAGCCACCTTTTGCGCCGCCGATAACTGCGCACATCGCGAAAGGATTTGCGCCCCTCATCCGACATACCAAGGTAGAACTCCTTCACATCCGGGTTCTCCCGTAATTCCTTGGCGGGACCGTCCATAACCACACGGCCACTCTCAAGAATGTAGCCATATTGCGCAAAGCGCAGCGCCACGTTTGTGTTCTGCTCGGCCAGAAGGAACGTCGCGCCCTCCTTCTCATTGAGCGACTTCACAATGTTGAAAATCTCTTCCACCAGCTGCGGCGCAAGCCCCATGCTGGGTTCATCCAAAAGGATCGTCTCGGGCCGCGACATCAACGCGCGTCCAATGGCGCACATCTGCTGTTCCCCGCCGGACGTATAACCCGCCTGGCTTTTACGTCGCTCTTTCAGGCGCGGGAAATACGTGTAGACCTTCTCCAGATCAGCATCGATCTCGCCCCGACTTGAGCCGCGCGTATACGCCCCGGTCAGTAGGTTCTCTTCCACGGTCAAATGTTCAAAACAATGACGCCCCTCCATCACCTGAATAACGCCCATCTTCACAAGATCAGAAGGCAGCAGGTCTTGTACGCGTTCTCCACGATAGGTGATCGACCCTTTGGTGACTTCGCCACGTTCTGACTTAAGCAGGTTGGAGATAGCCTTGAGCGTGGTTGTCTTGCCCGCACCATTGCCTCCCAAAAGCGCGGTGATCCCGCCCTTTGGCACATTCAGGCTCACACCCTTCAAAACGAGGATCACGTGGTTATAGATCACCTCGATATTGTTGACTTCCAATAGCGTTTCTTGCGTTTTCGCCGCGTCCAGCATGGGTCGTCATCTCCTGCAAAGGGCTCTGCGCCTCTGCTTCTTTCTTGTCAAAAATACCCAAATTCTCCCGGCCGCCACGAAACGCCGCGGCCGGAAGAAAGATCGCATCAGCAGCCCGCTTCGATGCCGTTCTCAGCAGCAAACGCCGCAGAGTCCTCGGCCACAAGAGGCTGAATCACATCCTGATCAGACTGGTAGTACTCAGTGATCAGCTTGAACTCACCCGCAGCTGCGTCCCATTGCGACACGGCACCAAAGCCGTTGCCACCGTGGTTCTGACAACTGACCTTGAATTCCGGACCAAAGTTCGGCAGGCCCAGACCCGCCATCTTGGCTTCGGTGATTTCCAGATTCTCCATGCCATCGCGCATCTGCTGGCTTGTGATGTCGGCTGTGCCGTGCATTTCTTGTGCTGTCTTGATCGCCTCAGCAGCCAACATCGCAGCATACATACCCCGGTTGTAAAGCACCGTGCCAACCTGATCTCCTGCACCGGCAGCGTTACCTGCATCTACGACATATTTCTGGATATCCGCATAAATCGGATAGTCGGAGCCCAGATTGTGAAAGGTCAGCGCCTTGTAGCCATTGGCCTTTTCACCCGCCGCTTTCACGTCGTTCTCAGACCCGGACCACCAGATACCAATGAAATTCTCCATTGGGAAACGGATGTTCACCGCTTCTTGAATGGCCACCTGGTTCATAACGCCCCAGCCCCACATCAGCACATAGTCAGGCTTTTGCTGACGCACTTGCAGCCATTGTGACTTCTGCTCCTGCCCGGGGTGATCGACCGGCAACAGCATCAACTCATAGCCATGCTTTTCGGCCAGACCTTCCAACGTCCGGATCGGCTCCTTGCCATAGGCGGAGTTGTGGTAGACCAACGCAACTTTCTTGCCGTCCAAGCTTCCACCGTTTTGCTCAACCAAATGGGTGATCGCCAGCGACGCGCCATCCCAGTAATTCGCAGGATAGTTGAAGACATACTTGAAGACTTCGCCGTTCTTAGCCGACGTCCGTCCATAGCCCATGGTGTGAAGCGGGATGCCATCTGCAGTAGCTTTGGGGATTAGCTGATAGGTGATGCCGGTTGAAAGAGGCTGGTACACCAGCGCGCCTTCACCCTTGGTTGCCTCATAGCATTCAACACCTTTCTCTGTGTTGTAGCCTGTTTCGCATTCCACAACACGCACAGCCTCGCCACCAATGCCACCATCGCGTTCATTGAGAAGCGTGAAGTAGTCCTGATACCCATCCGAGAACGGAATGCCGTTCGCAGCGTAAGGCCCGGTACGATAGCTCGTGTCGACGATGACAAGGTCGGCCAGCGCCGGGCTTGCCGCCATCATAGTCGCCGCAATCGCGGTCAGTAGTTTCTGTTTCATCGGTTTATATCCTCCCTTGGTTTATCCGATGTCTTTTTCATGAGCACTCACGCGCCCAACTCTTAGTGCAGGTAAAGCCCTGCACAGGCCCTGCCCTAATGCGGGAAAGGCCATAGTCTCAGTTTCTCTTTCGCCACGCGCCAAAGCTGCGCCAGCCCATGCGGCTCGAGGATCAGGAAGATAATGATCATCGCCCCGACGATCATGAATTGCATATGCTCGACCAAATCGGTGGGCCACCCCAGGCCACCGACCAGAACGTTCTTCAAAAAGACAGGCAACAGCACAAGGAAAGCCGCTCCGGCAAAACTGCCAAAGATCGACCCCAGCCCACCGATGATCACCATAAAGAGGACAAGGAACGATTTGCTGATGCCAAACACCTCGCCCACCTCCACGGCGCCAAGGTAGACCGCGAAAAACAAGGCCCCGGACAGACCGACAAAAAACCCGGACACTGCAAAGGCCGACAATTTGGCTCTGAGCGGGTTCACACCAATGATTTCGGCGGCGATGTCCATGTCACGAATGGCCATCCATTGCCGCCCTTGCATGCCCCGCGTCATGTTCCGAGCAACGAGTGCGCAGACCACGGTGAACACCAAACAGAACAAATACGCCGCCCAAGGCGCGGTTTCGGCCCCCGTCACCGGCACCCCAAAAACTGTTCGCTCCGGTGCATTGATCTGTCCTGAGGCCGAGTAATTGTAGAACCAGCCAATTCGGTTGAACATCCAGACCAGAAAGAACTGTGCAGCCAAGGTGGCAACCGCCAGGTAAAATCCTTTGATCCGCAAGCTCGGCAACCCGAACAACACGCAGACAAAGGCCGTGATCCCGCCCGACAGAATGATGTGGAAAAAGATATTCACATCCGGAAAGGCCGTCATCAGCTTGTAACAGGCATAGGCCCCCACAGCCATAAACCCGCCTGTGCCAAGACTGACCTGGCCACAATAACCCACCAGAATATTCAGCCCGATGGCCGCAATCGAATAAATCAGGAAAGGCAGGAAGACGGCATTTACCCAATAGTCATTGATCACAAAGGGCACGACCGCAAAGGCCAGAACCAAAAGAACATAATACCGGTAGCGGTCAAATTTGATTGGAAAGGTTTGGCTATCCTGCTGGTAGGTCGTCGAAAAGTCACCGGACTCACGGTAAATCATGAGATGCCCTCCTCAGACAGGTCATCATGCTCGCGTTTGACCGCGCGATTGG
The DNA here is from genome assembly GCF_037023735.1 of Roseovarius sp. S88. Lineage (GTDB taxonomy): Bacteria > Pseudomonadota > Alphaproteobacteria > Rhodobacterales > Rhodobacteraceae > Roseovarius > Roseovarius phycicola. The sequence goes on from NZ_CP146069.1 coordinate 3,445,142, forward strand.
GCACCCGTGCATAGCCTGTATTTTCCGAATGGCGAATGAGCCAGAAATAGGCAAGCATCCCAACTCCCCCGCCCATCGCGGCCAGAACTGTGGCGGTGACCATCTGGCCGGTATTGTCCACGCCGGCAGTAAAAGCGAGATACCCAAAGGCCCAGAACCCTGACCAGGCGATGACATTTGCTATGGCAATGACTTTCTGCATGATCACACCCTCTCGATAATCTTTTCGCCAAAAAGACCCTGCGGTCGGAAACACAGAAAGATAAGCGCCAAGACATAGGCAAACCAATTCTGTGTTGCACCGCCCAGATATGGCTGGCCAATCGCAAATTCGAAAAGTTGCTCACCCACACCAATGATCAATCCGCCGACGATTGCACCCGGTATCGATGTGAACCCTCCCAGCATCAAAACCGGAAGAGCCTTCAAGGCAATCAGTGACAACGAAAATTGTACGCCCGACTTTGTGCCCCACATCATTCCGGCGACCAGCGCGACAAACCCCGCCAGCGACCAGACCATCACCCAGATGAAGTTCAGGCTGATCCCAACCGAAAGAGCCGCCTGATGGTCATCAGCCACCGCGCGCATGGCTCGACCTTGCTTGGAGCGCTGTGCAAATACGATCAATGAGAACACGAGAACCGCAGCGACCAACGTCGCAACGATATCGAGGTTGTCTATAAAAAACCCGTAGTCGAAGATTTGGAACGTCGCTTCGTCAATCGCGGCATTTATCCCTTGTGGAAGCCCGACATCCAGCGCCTTAATGTCAGAGAACCACATGATGAGCGCAAACCCGTCCATAAAATAAGCCAGACCGATCGTCGCCATGAACAAAATGATGGGTTCCTGGTTCACCAGGTGCTTGAAGATCACGACGTTGACCACCCAGGCAAACCCGACCATCACCAGAACAGTGAGCAAAATCGCAGCAAGGGCGGGAACGTGCCAGCCGAAGTGATGAATGTTGGTTCCAAAGATGGTGTTGATCAGATGTGCAAAAGGCACCAAGCCTTCCATAATTCCAACCAACGTCATGGCCGCAAACAGCGCCATGATCCCCTGAGCGTAATTGAATATGCCCGACGCTTTATAGATGAGCACGAACCCAAGCGCCACGAGCGCGTAAAGCACTCCAGCCATCAGGCCGTTGAGGAAAACCTCCATTCCGAAAATCAGCTGATCAGGCATGTCTTGAGCTCTCCGGTTTTGTTTTCGTCTCAGCTTTCAAGGTCAGTCTCCACCACGGCATAGTAGGTTCGGGCCGCGCCCGTTTCTGTCCGCACCATCAGGCGCGGTTCAATCCAGTCCTGACTGATAAGCCAACCGTCTTCGCCGGGCGCGTATCTCCCCGAAGCAAGCTGTTCCACCATCCAGTCATGAGCCGCTTGGGACTCTTCCTTGCCGGCAAATTCAACCGCGCACGCGCGCTCGCCGAGTGAGGGGGCCGCGTCCAGCACCAGAAGATATCCATCATCCGTAGGCCCATAGACGCGACGCGCCTCGTGCATCTGGTCAATGGGTTGCGGTTCAAGCCCTGTCACGATTTCAAAGGCGAGGTGTTCGTAAGGGTCCAAACAGCGGTCTACGAACTCATCCCAGGCATCGGCCTGCGCAGCCACGGGCAAAGCGCAGGAAAAGGCCAGCGCGCACCGACGCAATACCGACGTGATACCGACGTGATACCGACGTGCCAAATCAGTCATGCGCGACCCCCAGATAGGCATCAATCACCGCCTGATTGTTGCGCACCTCATCCGGCGACCCGTCGCCAATCTTCTGGCCATAATCCATCACCACAACCCGGTCTGATAGATCCATGACCACGCCCATGTCATGCTCGATCAGAACAATGGTTGTGCCGAACTCATCATTCACATCCAGGACGAACCGAGACATGTCTTCCTTCTCTTCGACATTCATACCCGCCATGGGTTCATCCAGAAGCAAAATGGATGGCTCAGCCGCGAGCGCACGGGCCAGTTCCACGCGTTTTTTGAGCCCATAAGGAAGGCGCCCAACAGGTGTCTTTCGGATGTGTTGAATTTCCAGGAAGTCTATGATTTTCTCGACAAATTCGCGATTTTCCGTCTCTTCCTGCTCAGCCTTACCTTTCCAGATCGCCTGCGCAAACAAACCCGCTTTCATCTGCCGGATACGGCCCGTCATCACGTTGTCGAGAACTGTCATGCCTTCGAACAGGGCGATGTTTTGAAACGTGCGGGCGATGCCTTGCTGCGCCACTTCAAAGGGCTTCATAGGCGGGCGCTTTTGCCCCTGATACCAGACCTCGCCCTCCTGCGGATGGTAAAAGCCCGAGATGACATTGAGCATCGAAGACTTGCCCGCCCCGTTCGGCCCGATGATGGCTCGAATTTCGCCTTCGCGAATATCAAAAGAAATGTCCTTGATCGCCACAACCCCGCCAAAGCGCAGCGTTATGTTCTTCATCTCCATCACCACCCCACCGATCTTGCGACCGTCTTCTGTGGTGTAGCCTTCGGTTGCGTCAAGCATCGTCAACCCATCCTATTCCGCTGCTACTTTATCTGGTGCACTCACGGCTTCGACCTTTGCTGAAACAATGCTCAGCGTAGCGCTGATCGAGCCTTTCCGCCCATCTTCGTAGGTCACCTCTGTGGTCGTGAAAATGTCGTCCGAACCGTCATAGAGCGCACCCAGCAGGTCCTCGAATTTCTCCGAAATCACCCCTCTGCGCACCTTACGCGTGCGAGTCATTTCGCCATCGTCAGCGTCCAATTCCTTGTGCAGAACGATAAAGCGGTGCACCTGACAGTGAGCCAGCATAGGATCATCGGCAAGCGACCGGTTAACCTCCTCTACATGGCTCCTGATCGTCTCGAGCACCTGCTGATGTCCGGCAAGCTCCTGATACGACGCGTAACCGATATTGTTCCGCTCCGCCCAATTCCCGACAGCGTTAAGGTCAATGTTGATGAACGCCGTACATTCGTCCCGCTGATTGCCAAAAACCACAGCCTCCAGAATGTTGGGATAGAATTTCAGTTTGTTTTCAACATATTTAGGCGCGAACATCTGACCACTCGCCATTTTACCCACATCCTTGGCGCGGTCGATGATCCGAAGATGTCCAGAGCTTTCGTCGATAAAGCCGGCGTCCCCCGTCGCAACCCAACCTTCGGCATCCTTAGTCGAAGCGGTGCTTTCAGGGTTTTTATAGTATTCCTCGAACACACCCGCGCTGCGATAGAACACCTCGCCGCTGTCCGCAATGCGCAGCTCAACCCCCGGCGCAGCAATCCCGACAGTATCATTGCGCACTTCGCCATCAGGTTGAAGAGTGATGAAAACACTGGCCTCGGTCTGGCCGTAGAGCTGTTTCAAATTAATGCCCAGCGCACGGTAAAACTCAAAAATCTCAGGACCAATCGCTTCACCAGCCGTATACCCGACGCGCACACGCCCGAACCCAAGCGTGTCTTTCAGCGGCCCATAGATCATCAGGTTTCCAAGCTTGTACTTCAGACGGTCCCAACCGCTGACCGACCCACCATCAAGAATGGCCGGACCTACCTTACGGGCATGATCCATGAACTTTTCAAACAACCATCGCTTGAACCGCCCGGCATCTTCCATGCGGATCATGACGTTGGTGAGCTGTGTCTCGAAAACGCGCGGTGGAGCAAAATAGTAGGTTGGGCCGATCTCTCGCAGATCGACATGCATTGTATCTGCACTTTCGGGACAGTTCACACAGAAGCCGCACCAATAAGCCTGACCAATGGAAAAGATGAAATCCCCGACCCAGGCCATGGGCAGATAGGCCAACACTTCTTCGGCACCGGTCAGTTTGTCGAACTCAGAGGAGGACTTTGATGCCTCGATGATGTTGCGGTTTGAAAGCACCACACCCTTGGGTTTGCCGGTCGTCCCGGACGTGTACAGCATGACGCAGGTGCTGTCGTAGTCGAGCTTGGCGCGGCGCGCGGCCAGATCGCCGGAGAATTCGTCTCTCGCAGCCCGCCCCTGTTCCTGTACATGGCTGAATTCATGCAGCTTGTGATGGTCGTATTTCCGCAAACCCCGCGGATCGACATAGATCATATGTTCGAACTGATGCAGGCTCTCCTGGATGTCTATGATCTTGTCGACCTGTTCCTGGTCTTCAACAATCGCAAACCGCGCGCCACAATGGTCAAGCACATAGGCCATCTCTTCGGAAGCCGAATCCTGATACACTGGAACAGGCACAGCACCTACGCATTGTGCAGCAACCATGGACCAATAGAAGTATGGTCGGTTGCGTCCCGCGATAGCAATGAAGTCGCCTTCGTTGATGCCAAGGTTCAGCAAACCCAGCGCAAGCGCTTCGATCTCTTTCTCGGTTTCGGCCCACGTCCAGCTCTGCCAGATGCCGTATTCTTTTTCACGATAGGCCGGTTTAGTCCCAAGCTGGGTGGCATTCCGATGAAGAAGCGCCGGAATGGACTGAAGCCCCTCCGCCGCCTTTGACGACTTTGCCAATTCTATTCCTCCCGTTGTCCGCTATGCGAACGGATCGTCATTCATTGGACGATTCTTAACACTTCATAGAGTGCGTGCCTGACACTCGACGTCAACTTTTTCCTGAAGTTTTCCAGATTCCTACGAATTGTAACAAGGGTCGCACAACCCTTGACATCCTGCTTTGGCTGACCGGAATTGAAGGAGGAGGAGCGCTGCGTTATGACCAATCCAAAGCTGGACTTCTGGTTCGAATTTGCCTCGACCTATTCCTACCTGAGTGTGATGCGTCTACCGGAACTGGCCGCTCAGGCCGGGGTGGAGGTAGCTTGGCGACCTTTCCTGCTTGGGCCGATTTTCAAGTCACAAGGGTGGGACACGTCTCCGTTTATCGTCTATCCGGCCAAGGGCCGATACATGCTGCGCGATATGGAACGGCTGGCTCAGCGCCAGGGGCTACGCTTTCGCCATCCGGGCCCATTTCCGCAGAATGGATTATTGGCGGCTCGTGTCGCGCAACTCGCCCTGGAAACGACGCGCGGCATCGCGTTTTGCCAAAACGTTTATCTGATGCAATTCGATGAAGGGCAAAACATAGCAGAACCCGAAGTGATCGCGGCCTGTCTGGAGGCAACAAAACTGCCCACCGACTTGATTGACCAAGCTCAAGAGACGACAAACAAGCACCGCTTGCGAGAAACCACCGAAGAGGCCATGCGCCGGGGCGTTTTCGGCGCGCCGAGTTTCACCGTTGGTGATGAGCTATTTTGGGGGGATGATCGGCTGGAAGCGGCAGTTGAATGGGTCACCCAGGCAAGGCCATGAGTCAAAACGACAAGACACAGATGACAATCGCTGGTTTGAACCTGATCCAGCAGGCGTTGACGATCTATGATGGCGATCTGCATCTGGCCGTGTGCAATCGCCGCTTTCAGGAAATGTTTGATCTGCCCGATGCCTTGGTCACACCCGGCGCTCAGTTTGCGGACACGATCCGCTATCTGGCGCAACGCGGCGACTATGGCGATGTGGGCGAACTAGAGCGGTTTGTGGCGGATCGGGTCGAAATCGCGCGCACGTTTAAGCCGCACTACATGGAACGCACCCGCGCCAATGGATTGGTTATTTCTGTCGAAGGTTCACCATTGCCGGAAGGTGGGTGGGTGACGGTTTACACCGACATCACAAAAACCCGTCAGCAGGAGGACCTTCTCAGCGCGCGATCCGAAGAGCTTTCCGATCAGCTCATCAATTATTCTCAAGACCTCGCCGCAGCCAACCGCAAGCTGGAAGCAACCATCACTGCGCTCGAAGAAGCCAAGCGCCAAATCACCGAGGCCGAGGCACGTATGCGTCTGACCACCGAAATGGTTCCAGCCCATATCGCGCATATCGGGGCGGACTGGCGCTATACCTACTCAAATCGTCGCCTGAGCACGATCATGCCAGGAACCCTGGCCGATCCGGTAGGGCAAGACCCCAAGACCGCGTTGGGAGAGCAACCTTTCGTCGTCCTGGAACCACATTTGAAGCGCGCATTCGACGGCACGCCAAGCGTGTTTGAATTCACCCACGAAGACAGCTCGCGCCGTATCCGCGTCGCGCTCACGCCAGACCCGGCAACCGGAGGGGTGTACATCCTGTCGATGGATATCACCGAAGAAGCCCAGACGCGCGCCGCTTTACAGCAAACCCGCCGTCGCGAGATGGCCGCTCAATTGACCTCTGGTCTGGCGCATGACTTTTCCAATCTTCTGACCATCATTCTGGGAATGCAATCGCGGTTGAAAAGCATGGCTCTTCCACAGGACGGAGCGGAACTGATTGCTGCGACAATCAACGCGGCGCGGCGCGGCGGAAGCTTACTTGACCGGATTGCCGACATGACAGGACCCAGAGAGCACACACCTGTGCCGACAGATCTGTCCGAGTTTTTACGCGATCTGAGCACATTGGTCTTGTCGACCTTACCCCAGGGCGTCGAGTTTGAGACCATCAACAATACGGGACTTAGAACCTGTTCACTCGATCCCGGCATGTTGCAGGATTCACTGCTCAACCTGGCGATCAATGCGCGGGATGCATGTGGTGAGCGTGGCAAAATCACACTCCGTGTCGAAAAAGTTCAAAACACGTGGATCGATTTCGCAATGGAAGACTCAGGCCCCGGGTTTTCCGAAGCCGCTATGGCACATGCCTTCGATCCCTTTTTTACAACCAAGGGGGGCGAAGGCTCGGGCCTAGGCCTGACCATGGTCTATGACATGACCAAACTTGCCGGAGGTCGTGTTCTGCTGGCCAATCACGAGGCAGGTGGACGCGTGACACTGCGCCTTCCACACAGGGCAAGCGATAGGCTTGATGCGCCCGGCTTGGTTCTCTTGGTCGAAGACAGTCCGGACTTGCGTGATACTATTCGGGCTATGCTGCGCGGCGCAGGGCATGCCGTTATAGAAGCATCCACCGCAGCAGAGGCCCTTGCACTGACCAAAGACATGCCAGAAATCACCACGATCTTGTCTGACATCTCTCTGGAAGGAGAAGACACCGGACTGGACCTGGTACAAGCTTTGTCCGGAGATCCGAGACCAATTTTTCTCATAACCTCCCTGCCACCGGATGACCCTTTGCATCGCGCGGCACGCCAAGTGGTGCCGGTGCTGCGCAAACCTTTCCAGGCATCCGATTTGGAACAGCTTCTTAAAACCGGAGCCACCCCATGACCTCCGACGCGCCTTTGGTGACAATCCTCGACGATGAACCCGCCATACGCAGCATGCTGGCACGTGCCCTTGAAGACGCAGGGTTTCGAACAATGGCCTTTGGTCGTGCTACCGAGTTTGAAGCCGCTCTCGCCAAAACGTCACCGGATGTTTGCCTTGTTGACCTTTCACTGCCGGATAAGGACGGACTGACTGTTGTGCATCAGCTGGCGCTTGAACAAGGCGCTCGGGTGATTATCATCTCGGGCAGAGCCGAAGTTCGTGATCGCGTCACCGGGCTGGAACTCGGTGCGGATGACTACATCATCAAACCCTTTGATCCCTCCGAGGTGGTTGCTCGGATACGCGCGCATTTGCGCCGAGACTCACCGTCGAGCGCCAAAGGTGACACGGCAAGATTTAGCGGGTGGGTGGCGCATTTCGATCGCTACGTTCTTTGCGACGAGACCAACACCGAGACGCCGTTCTCCCATGCAGAGGGAGAGGTCCTGCGCTTGTTTCTGGAACGACCCAAACGACTCATCTCTCGCCAGGCCATGCAGGAGGCGTTGGGGGGCGCTGCTGGGGAAAGCTTCGACAGGGCGATGGACGTGCGTATTTCACGCTTGCGCACAAAACTAAAGGAAGATCCAAAAAACCCAAAACTCATAAAGACGATTTACGGTGCAGGATATATTTTTCTCGGAGATGTGCAGTGGAGTTGACTTGCACCTGAACACGTCTTCACCCGCGCGTTCACAACGTCTACTGTGCCGCCAAGACAGACCAGAAGGCAGGTAAGGTGGCAGAAATTATTCTCGTGCGGCACGGTCAAGCCAACAGCTCCGCGACAGACGAAGAAAGCTATGATCGCCTATCTGAGCTGGGACGCGTACAGGCGGCATGGCTGGGCCAGCACATGCGTGACACGAACCCGCGTTTTGACCGTGTTTTGACAGGCACGCTTAGTCGGCAAATCGAAACGGCACGCGCGATGGGCTACAACTCGGCGACACAAGATACCAGGTTAAACGAGTTGAGTTATTTTGCTCTGGCCGACGCGGCCCAGGTCGAACATGGGTTGCCAACCCCGCAAACGACAGCGGACTTTGCCACTCATCTGCCATTTCTGATGGAACTCTGGACAAGCAACAGATTGGAAAACGTTCCCGAATCTTTCGACGCCTTCTCTGCGCGCATCACGGCGCTTATTGACGAGATGTGCACTGCGGCGGGGCGCACCTTATTGGTCACTTCGGGAGGCGTGATCGGCATGGCCATGCGACATGCACTCCATCTGGACGAAAAGGGCATGTCCAAAATCATGTTACAGATTACCAACGCGTCACTTCATCGCTTGCATTTCGTGCATGAGACTTTGATGGTCGGCGGATTTAATGCGACGCCTCATCTGGATTCACCCGACCGCGCACATGCTCGGACCTATGTCTGAGGACGCCGCACGCTTGCTAGAACAGGAGAAAACATGACGCATCTCTGGGTCAGAGCGGAAAGCCGCGAAAATGAGGACCGTGTCGGGTTGACCCCGGAGGGTGCGGCTGCACTCTTGGCGCAAGGCATGCATGTGAGTGTCGAAGAGAGCGAAAGCCGTGTCATCCCGATCGAAGACTATCGCGAACAAGGATGCGCCATCGTTCCCCAGTACAGCTGGCCCGAGGCCCCATCAGACGCGATCATCTTTGGGCTAAAGGAACTTCCAAGTGATGATACACCTCTGCGTCACAGACACATCATGTTCGGTCATGCCTTCAAGGGACAATTCTCTGGTCAACGCTTGCTGAAACGCTTTAGGTCAGGCAACGGCACGTTATACGATCTGGAGTATCTGGTTGACGAGAGCGGTAGGCGCGTGGCTGCGTTTGGCTATTGGGCCGGGTACGCTGGCGCGGCCGTCAGCCTGATGGCTTGGGCGGCTCAGCAACGTGGCCAGACATGCCCGCCAGTGGCGGCGTATCCGAATAAAACAGCCTTGCTTGAGGATCTCACAGCGCGCCTCGATGCCACGGGTTCGCCGCGCCCTACGGCGATTGTCATCGGTGCATTGGGGCGCGTTGGCACCGGGGCGGCAGATCTTTGCGATGCGATGAATGTTCCCGCGACCCGGTGGGATATGGCGGAGACAAATCATGGAGGGGCCTTCCCGCAAATCCTGGAACATGATCTGTTTCTTAATTGTATTTTTGCGCGTCCTGGCACACCGGTTTTCGTACCCAAAGATGCTTTGACAGCTGAGCGAAAGCTTTCTGTCATCGGCGATGTGGCCTGTGATCCTGACAGCGACTACAACCCAGTACCGATCTATGACGCCGCCACAAGCTGGACAGAACCGGTGATCCGTGTGAACGAAGCCCCCCTCTGGATGTCATGGCGATCGACAATCTGCCGTCACTTTTGCCACTGGAATCATCCATTGATTACGCAGCCCAGTTATTGCCAACGCTGCAAAGCCTCGACAATCTGGACCAAGGTGTCTGGGCGCGGGCAGAAGCAGAGTTCAAAACGCATGTGAAAGGGATCTGACGCATGACAATTCATTGGTGTGGAACGGGTCTTTCGGCCATTCCCGGTCTAAGACGTTTGATCGAAGCCGGACATGAAGTTGTCGTCTGGAACAGAACGATAGACAAAGCACAGGATGCGGTGGGTGACCTGACAGATCGTATCCATGCCTTCAACTTTGACACATTGTCCGGCGATGTCGCGGAAGATGATACCGTTGTGTCCATGCTCCCCGGCGATTGGCACGTGCCGTTGGCTGAAATGTGCATCAACAAAGGCGCAAATTTCGTGTCTTCGTCATATATCGCACCGGAGATGCGCGAGTTGCACGCCAAGGCGGTCGTACGAGGCGTGGCCGTGGTCAACGAAATTGGGCTTGACCCAGGCATCGATCACCTGATGGCGCATCATTTGATCGCTGACTACATGGCGTCGCCCGCCTTTAGTGCAAACAACGACTTATCCTTTCTGTCCTATTGCGGCGGCATTCCCAAGATCACCAACGCTTTTCGATACAAGTTCAGCTGGTCGCCACTGGGTGTGCTCAAGGCCCTTCGATCCCCTTCGAAATCTATTCGCAACTACACCGAACTGAATGTCGCCAGACCTTGGGATGCCATCACGTCATATGAAGCGCCATTGCCAACGCCTGAGACGTTCGAGGTTTACCCCAACCGCGATTCCCTTCCCTTCATGGAAGACTATCGATTTGAGCCGACTTGGCGTGTCAAAGAGTTCGTGCGAGGCACATTGCGGTTGAATGGTTGGGCCGATGCCTGGTCCGGAGTGTTTGAAGAAATTGAGACGCTCCAAGGCGACGAAGGTGAAGCGCGTCTCATAGAAATGTCAGACCAGTTCTGGCGCGAGAACGCCTATGCCGAAGGTGAACCGGATCGTGTGGTGCTTTGCGTGGAATTCAAGGCAGAACGCCAAGGTATCCCCGTTTGGCATAAGACTTTTGTGATGGACGCATGGGGCGATGAGCGCGGCACAGCCATGGCGAGATTGGTTTCAATACCGGTTTCAATGGCTGTAGAGGCTGTACTCAACCGCGAAATCCCTGCCGGTGTAAGCCCCGCGCCACATGATCCGAAGCTGGTGACACGGTTCCTGACCGAGGTCGACAGGCTGGCCCAGCATTTACAGGTGGTTGATCACTTGGCTTAACTCAGCCTTTGGCACGCAGGGCTTGTTGCATGGCCAGGATCATACGGTCACGATCTGTTGACAGGTCTTCAACTGAGCGCCCTTTTGTGGCTTCTTTGATGCCTTCGACCAACATATCAGCCGTTCCATCGTCAAGCACCGGTGCGCCTAGATCATCCCACCAGCCATTAAACGTATCACTGAAGTGATCGCAAAAAGCAGCGAGTCCGCCCGGCCCAGCGCCAAGGTTGAAAAGCATCGTTGGCCCCATCACCGCCCAGCGCAGTCCTGGCCCCGCGCTCATCGCCTTATCCACGTCGGCAACACTGGCCACACCGGATTGCACCAGATGGATCGCCTCTCGCCAGACGGCCGCCTGAAGACGATTGGCGACATGGCCCGGCACTTCTTTTTGCACGCGGATCGTCGTTTTTCCCACATCCGCATAGAATGCTTCCGCCGCCTCTACCACGCCTTCCGCGGTGTGTTCATTTCCCATGGTTTCCACCAATGGAATCAAGTGCGGCGGATTGAACGGATGTCCCAAAATCATACGCGACGGGTTCTTCCAACCAGCCTGCATCTGTCCGAGCGTCAAGCCAGAAGCCGAGCTGGCAAGCACGGCGCCCGCCTTCAGATGTGGTTCGATCTGGGCAAAGACCGCATGCTTGATTGCTATGCGTTCAGGTACACTTTCCTGAATGAAATCGGCATTCCTAACAGCTTCGCTCGCATCCAAATGAAACGTGACAGCCTCAGGATCCCCCCGTACAGTCAACCCAAGCGCCTCCATGACAGGCCAGGCGCGTGTGATGTAGTCCCGCACCAGTTTTTCAGCTTCCGGTGCCGGATCGTAAACCGCTACGGACCGCCCGGACGCCAAAAAGAGCGCAGTCCAGCTTGCACCTATGACACCGGCTCCAAGGCACGCGGCTTTCTCAAAATTGGCCATTAAAACATTCCCGGATTGAGAGGCGAGGCTGCTGTCATGCCGCCATCCACGGTGAACATCTGACCTGTAGCAAAAGAGGCATCATCAGATGCAAGCCAAACCGCCATGGCCGCGATGTCCTCTGGTTGCCCAAAACGTCCGACAGGATGGCGCAACAGAGCATCTTTACGCGCAGCGGCAGGATCACGCGCCAGATCAAACCCCGCCTCCAGCATGCCGGTGTTGATCCATCCGGGGCAAATTGCGTTGCACCGAATTCGTGGTCCGTGATCCACCGCAATGGACCGCGTCAAACCATGTACGAAAGCCTTGGACGCATTGTAGAGCGCCATGCGGGGATCGGCAACGTGGCCCGAAATGGATCCGATGTTTATGATGGCGCCGCCTGTGTTCATCTTGGGGATCAGCGCACGACACATGTTGAACACACCGCGACAATTCGCGCCTGTAACCGCGTCCCAATCCTTGTCTGTGCTTTCGACAACTGTTTTTTCAACTTGAACACCTGCATTGTTCACCAGCACATCAAGTGTGTCTATGCCTTGGGCCAAGGTTTCAACAGTCTCAACCTGGGCCACGTCTGCCTGCATCCAACCCACCACGTCTGGCAAGTCTTCTGGCCGTGCGCTGCGACCGCAGGCCCAAACCTGCGCCCCTTCCGCCAAAAAAGCATGAACGATGCCACGGCCAATCCCTTGCCGTCCACCAGTGATAAGTGCCTTCTTCCCTGCGAGCCGCATCACGTTCACCTGTGTTTCTCTGTTCGCAAGATACTCACAACCGCATCTGCTGCACTTGGGCCGACAACCCGCCATCCAGCACCCAAAGCTGACCCGAGGCATAACGCGCTTCGTCGCTGGCCAACCAGTTTACCAGATTGGCGATGTCCTCGGGCGTGCCATAAGTGCGCATGGGATGCACATCGCGCACAGCCTTTTGCAGTTGGTCAATGCTCTGGCCGCCACCGCCTGACCCGTCACCGGTGAAAAAGCTCTGCAACATCGGCGTATCGACATAGCCGGGGCAGATGGCATTTACTCGGATACCTTCCGGGCCATGGTCACAGGCCATGGCCCTGGTGAGTGCGTGAACGGCTCCTTTCGTGGCGCAATAAGCCGCCAGACCAGGGTCGGCGATAAGTCCGTCATAAGAACCAAAGTTGATAATGCTGGCGCTTGTCGCCCCTTGCGCTGCCTTTCGCATAAGAGGCAACGCATATTTCGAGGTCAGAAATGTACCCGTGACGTTCACAGCAAAAGACTGGTTCCACTCCTCAAGGCTGGTGTCTTCGATCGTTTTTTCGATCTCGATCCCGGCGGCATTGACCAGAATATCCAGACGCTCTTGTTCTGAATCAACTTGATCCATGACTGCGCGAACATTGTCCTCGCTGGTAACGTCCAGCTTAAGAAAACGAGCGCTGCCCTCGGGCAGACCAAGCGAGCCGGACACATCCAGATCTGCGGCATAGACAGTGGCACCTTCGCGCTCAAACCGATCACAGATCGCGCGGCCTATGCCACCACGACCACCCGTGACCACGGCCACTTTACCCTTCAAGATCATCCTTCTTCCTTTTCAAGTGGCGGGAACCTGTAGCGGGACGCCGCGACCGTCCAGTCCAAGTGGTTACGCACATATTCCTGGCTTGCATCACGTGGCGGGTTGTAGTCCCAGGTTTCCGATGCACCAGCCTCCATCGCTGCATGCAACGCACGTCGTGTGCGTTGCGTGGCGACAATGTCGGTTTTTAGCTTCTCGCTGTCCCAACGCGCGGCGACTTCTGAAGCAAATGCTGCTGCCTGTTCGGTATAGGCAGCGTCATTGGCCAGATTGACCAACTCCGAGGGGTCATTTTCCAGATCATAAAGCTGCGGCGGATCAACATCACAATGTATGTATTTGAATCGACCTCGGCGGATCATGAACACCGGCGCAGACGTCATTTCCGCACAATACTCGCCGATGGCTTCATCTGCGGTATCCGTTTCGCCGTGCATAAGCGGAACCAGGCTGCGGCCATCAACCGGTTCCCCAAAGATACAGGCATCGCCACCGCCCAAGTCTACGAATGTCGGCAGCATATCAACCAATGAACAGGCGTTTGACACAACGTCCTGCGCGACGCCCGGTCCAGCCACGACAAGCGGGACGCGCGCGGAATGTTCAAAGAAATTCATCTTGTACCACAACCCACGCTCGCCCAGCATGTCACCGTGATCCGCCGTGACAATGACTATGGTGTTCTCGGTTTCGCCCATCTCGTCGAGCGTTCTGACGATCTCACCAATTTTGCTGTCGAAGTAGCTGACATTGGCAAGATAGGCACGGCGCGCATGGCGCACTTCTTCCTCGGTCAGAGGCACGTAACTGGCTTCGATGCCGTCCATGATCCGTTTGGAGAAGGGATCTTGCGCCTCTGGCGGCAAGTTCACCTTGGGCATGTCAATGTCTTCATCCGAATAGAGGTTCCACCATTCCGGTTTCGCCACATATGGGTCATGTGGGTGAATGAAACTCGCCACCAGTAGAAATGGCGCTGCATCCCCTGCCGCGCGATCCCGTCCTCGGTCAATCAACCAACGCCGCGCGGCAAACCCGACCTCATCGTCATAGTCCGTCTGGAACGTGGCCACCGCCGGTCCGCTTTCCTTGACCGTCTGCATATTGTGATACCACTTGTCGATCCGCTCATCGGCAGCTTCCCAATCCGGCGTCCAGGCAAAATCAGCGGGATATATGTCGGTCGTCACCCGGTCCTGAAAACCATGCATCTGATCCGGGCCAACAAAGTGCATCTTGCCACTCAGGCAGGTGCGATAGCCCAGCATCCGCATGTAATGTGCAAAAGTCGGAACAGAGGCACGAAACTCGGACGCGTTGTCATAGGCGGCAATCCGGCTGATAAGTTGGCCAGACATGAAAGCAAAGCGCGAGGGTGCGCAGAGCGGTGAGTTGCAATAGGCCGCATCAAACCGGGCCCCGCGCGCGGCTAAAGCATCTAGATGCGGTGTCTTGGCAACGGAATGTCCGTAAGCCCCGGTAAAGTGCGGGGCCAGTTGATCGGCCATAACGACAACGATGTTTGGCACATCGGCGCTCATCCCACGGCTCGTTCGTAAGCGTCCAGAACCAACCCATGGAAGTGGTGCACCGCATGCTCGGATTTGCCCGAGCCTGACGGATCATTGACAATGCGTCCTTGGGTGAAAGCGGGTGTGTTCATCCCGCGCTGCACGCTTTCGACCAGATTGATGTCCTCGACCTGAAGCACCTCATCAAGATAACGCATTGCATCAAGTTCCATGGGATCGGGGTCGGGTGTTTCAAGGAAGAAATCATAGGTTTCCAACGTTCGGTCAGGCCCAACAGGAATTATGTTGAGAACGATCATCGACGACCGCCCCGGATAGCGCATCAGGCAGGTTGTCGGCCAAAGCCACCAGACAGCATGGGTGCGCACCGTAGCGTTTGAGACATCATAGGCCGTGTTTGTCCCTTTGCCCGCATCGGCCATATGCGAAGAATAAATTCCATGTGTCGTGACCTTGTATGAATCCATATCGACAAGGTCGCAGAAATCCTTGTGCGCCGTTGGGCAGTGGTAGCATTCGAGAAAGTTGTCGACGACATTCTTCCAGTTGGACTTGATGTCATAGGTCAGGCGACGGCCAAAGGTGAGCTGCTCGATATCCGGAGCCCAGTGGCGTATTTCCGTTTCCAGATCGCCCGACTGCTCACTCAGAGATGCGGCTTCTGGATCAAGATTAACAAACACAAACCCGCAGAATTCCTCGACCTGTACCTGATCGAGACAGATCTGCCCCATATCGAAGTCCTGAAGATTTTCGGTCTCGGGTGCGCGCACAAGTTGACCGTCAAGTTTGTAGACCCAGGCGTGGTATGGGCACATGATGCGAGTCGTCTCGCCTTCGCCTGACAAAAGCTCATGCGCGCGGTGCTTGCAAACGTTGTAAAAGGCACGCAATGCGCCCTCGCGGTCGCGGACAATTGCAATAGGATGACCTGCAATCTGAGTGGTCAAATAGGACCCCGGGTTGCGAAGTTTCTCAAAGTGACACACCCACTGCCAGGTTTTGGCAAACACGGCCTTTTGATCAATGTCGTACCAGCGCGGCTCAACATAGGCCTCAGCGCGCAGTGACAACGATTTTGACGCATCAGCGGAATAACCCCGGGAAATGGCTTCGAATTCTGATTGATTGGGCCGTTCGGTCATAACAATCTCCCTTTTCGCGCTCGGGTATTCTGACCCTTAACAACGTCAATTCATGTCATCTTGATCGCTTGGAATTTAACTTTATTCGCCATAACACCTGTTTGTCATGCCTTGCGATGCATTGGCCAGGCGCGAAACTCGAACGGAACCCGACCTTCAATACGATCTTTGAGCGGCGGCAGCCCGAATCGCGCTTTGTAAGCTCGGCTGAAATGGACTTGATTGGCAAAGCCTGAGGCAATGGCCACTTCAGACAAAGGCATCTCGGTTTGCGTGACCAAGCCACGCGCGCGATCAAGGCGAATATCACGGTAATACAGCTGCGGCGTCTTTTTCACGTAGTCGTGGAACAACCGGTCCAGTTGTCGGTGCGAAATGCGAGCTTGTTTGCAAATCTCGGCAATCGAAAGCGGCGTCTCCAGATTCTTTTCCATAATGGAAATCGCCCGCCGGACCGACCCGGGTGCCGTGTTTCCCAATGGTTCGACCGGTGCCGCATTTTGTGGGCTGCCCATTGGGCGTACGCTTTGATGCAGGATATAGCGTGCCGCATCGTTGGCCAGCGCATCACCCTCCAGCCCGCGCAGGATGTTGAGTGCAAAATCCGTCGATGCGCTCCCACCGGCACAGGTGAGCCGATTGCCGTCAAAGACAAAGAGCTCTTCGCTGACCTCACACTCAGGATGAGTCTCGCCAAAGGCATCAATATGTTCGTAGTGAACCGTGGCGCGCTTATTGGCGAGCAATCCTGCCTCGGCAAGAATGAAAGCGCCTGTATCGAGCCCCGCCAAAGTGGCACCCTGTCGCGCCCACCGCCGCAAAGCTGAATGCAAGGCAGGCGTGCTGTGGCGTTCAGGTGTCCAACTGCTGGAGACGACCACCAAGTCAGCCCGATCTTCCGGCAAGGCTCGTGTCGTCAACTCAGTGCCATTGCTGGCCAAACAAGGACCACCTGCCTCCGACGCGATCAGCCAACGGAAACGCACTTGCCCCTCAAGGTAGTTCGCCGCGCGAAACGGATCGAGAAATCCCATCGTGGCCAGCACATTGAAATGCGGCGTCACGACAACAAGGATATTGAATTGCGTATCTCCGGGCATGGATTGTGGCCAATCAGATCAAAAATCCGTCTGTCTATGTGAACATGTTTTCCTAAACCCGCCTAGACCAGATCGCGCGGAATTTCCTCATCCCAGGTTTGACGGTACACCTCGTCCTCGCCACAATGTGCTTCTAGCTCTCCTTTCAAAACGAAATGCGTCTTTGTCGCATGCATGCGCGTTCGGGTGCGTGTTGCGACAGACCAAGCGCCGCGCGATACCTCCTCTGTCCAAGTCACATCGAAAGATGCGCTCAGTGGGTCATCCGGATGAATGCGATAAACCTCTTCATGCGTGGATGCTGTGGTCCAACCCTCATGATCGCTATGACGCATCTCGCCCTCATCCACCTTGAGACGATAGGTGACCTCTCCTGTGGTCAGATCAGATTGGAACCCATTCTCAAATTCAGGATTGGAAAGCTGTTCTACATCAAGAGGCTCCGCGCCTTCTGGTGGTAGAAACTCTGGCAGTCCGGCATCCAGGTCTGCGGCGTGGCGCACTGGCAGCGCAACCGTGCTTTGCCCCGTCACAATCCGCAGCGTGACCTTTTCGGGCATGGGCCAGATCACTGGCCAATACGTCGTTGAAAGCGCGATACGCAGTTTGTGGCCTGTCGCAAACCTGTGCCCACAATCGTTCAGTTTGAGACTCACGCGATAGCGCTTGCCGGGCGTCAAAGGCGTAGGATGTTCATGATCATCACGGTGCGTCAGATTGAGGACGCCGTAGCTGACTCGTGTTGCGGCCCCATCAGGCATCACATCACTCAGCACCGCAGCGATCATTGCCACAGGCTGATCACTTTCCAGTTCCAGCTCAAGCTCCGGCGCACCGAGAATGCTAAAATCCACTTCCAGTACCGGAGTATCAAACACCAGCGACCCACCCGCTTCGGCGCGCTGATCCCCGGGACCGTCAGGATCGAGCCCAAAGGCGCACCAGCGGCCACCAGCCATGCCGACTGTCTGAGGAGAACAGAGCGTCAATGCTTGGGCATTCTGTGCCACAGGCTCAAGACCCGTTGAATTGAGGTGCCAAATCTCTGACTTTACCTGTTGGCTCTGCCAACTTTCGGTTGCAGCCCACCGTCCTGGACGATGGTCGTAAAACGTCTGTGGCGACACGCCATCCTGCACCCAAGCGCGCAGAGCGGGTTCATCCATGATGCCGGTCTCAATGCCTTTCAGCCAATAGTCCCACCAGCGCAGGCATTCTTGCAAAAACCCAATTGCTGGACCCGGTTTGGCAAAATGCGGGTACTTGTGCGCCCACGGCCCTACAAGAACCTTACACGGGCTGTCCAATCCTTCAAGCAGGCGAAACACGGCGTTGGAATACCCATCTGCCCAGCCGCCAACAGCGTAGACCGCCGCCTTGATCTGCGAGAAATCCTCGCAGACCGAACCATGTTTCCAGAAGTCATCCCGGCGTTGATGCCGCAACCAGCCCGAAATCCAGAGACCACTGCCCCTAAGACGCTCCAACCAGATTTCTTTCCACTTGTTACCGGCAACCAAAGGGTCTGGAGGGGTGGTATTGAGCGAAAACATGTAGCTGGACCACCAAGGGTTATCCATCATCAGGCAGCCGCCCATATAGTGGATGTCATCCGCATAGCGATCATCGGTTGAGCAAATCGACACAATGGCTTTGAGCGCATCGGGCTGCCGTGCCGCCACTTGCAAACCATTGAAGCCGCCCCAGGAAATTCCGATCATGCCTACCGAACCGCTGCACCATGGCTGGGCTGTAATCCAGTTGATTACCTCAAGAGCATCATCCTGTTCCTGCGGGAGATACTCCCCCTCCATCACACCTTCACTGTCACCCGAGCCACGCATATCCACACGGATCGCGGCATAGCCATGCCCTGCAAAATAGGGATGGGTCAGGGCATCCCGTTCGGCGGTGCCATCGCTGCGCCGATACGGCAGGTATTCAAGGATAGCTGGAACCTGTTCTGTGCCTTTGGGTTTCCAGATCTTGGCAACCAGACGCACACCATCGGACATCTCGATAAAGACCGGGTCCAGCACCTCAATTTCATGAGGAAACTCTGTGATGGTTTTCATGATGCGTGCCTCCGACCCTCGGAGCTACTTTTCGCGTTTCAGGGCCGAAGTGCAATTCTCTTTGTGATCTAGGCCAAACTCGGCAACCAAAGCACGATGGCAGGAAACGCCACGAGCAAGGCAATCGTAATGGCATCTGCGATGAAGAATGGCGTCACACCCTTGAACACATCCTGAACGCTCAGATCATCACGCACGCCCGCAACCACGAAACAGTTGAGGCCAATAGGAGGTGTGATGAGACAAAACTCCGCCATTTTGACAACTAGGATGCCGAACCAGATCGCGCACATCTCACCTGACATGCCAAAGGTGCTGTCAGCTGCCAAAACATCCTCTCCACCATTGAGCGCCATGACCGCAGGATAAACCACGGGCAGCGTAAGCAAGAGCATGCCAATGGCATCCATGAACATGCCAAGAACCGCATAAGCCAAAAGGATGCAAACCAGAATGAGCCACGGTGACATTTCCAAAGCGGTCAGCCAATCTGAGAACGCGCCAGGCAAGTCGGCAAAACCGAGGAAGCGAACGTAGATCAGCACACCCCAGATGATCGAGAAGATCATGACAGTGAGCTTCGCTGTCTCAATGAGTGCAGACTTTAGCTCTCCCCAACCCATGCCGCGATAGAGTGCCATGAGAAACACGATGAAAGCGCCCACGGCACCGCCTTCGGTTGGTGTGCCCCAGGCATCGCCGAAAGGGTTATAGACAAAGAAGATGATAATCACGACCACAGCGACAATCGGCAAGGCCGGTGGCAGCGAGGCGAAACGCTCTCGCCATGTAAAACCACTGACAGGCGGCCCAACCGATTTGAAAACCATGGCGATAGTGATGATCAAAATGGCATAGACAAACGCCGAGAAGACACCGGGGATGAAACCAGCCAGCAAAAGCTTTCCCACGTCCTGTTCGACGATCAATGCATAGATCACCAGAATTGCAGAAGGCGGAATAAGGCTAGCCAGGGTACCACCAGCAGCTACGACACCTGCTGCAAATTGCTTGTTGTAGCCGACTTTGAGCATCTCTGGGATCGCGATCCGCGCAAAAACCGCCGCCGTGGCGACGCTGGCCCCGGAGACCGCAGCGAACCCTGCAGTGGCGAACACTGTCGAGACCGCCAAGCCCCCCGGCACCCAGGCGATCCAACGTTTTGCTGCTTCGAAAAGAGCACGTGTCAACCCGGCGTAGTAGGCCAAATATCCAATAAGAATGAATGTCGGAATCAGGCTAAGCGCATGCGCCGAAACCTTTGAATGCGGCACTTGTCCTGCCACCTTGACGCTTACTTCAACCGCCTTCCAGAACCGGGCAGGATCATAGTCAAAGCCATTCCAACGCAGCCAAATCAGCCCAAGGAAGCCAGCCAAACCCGCAGCAAACGCCACGCGCATGCCGAGAACAACCATGGCCAACATGCCAGCGGTGGTCCAAAGTCCGATTGTTATTGGGTCCATCAGTCGCGACCCTCCAACTGTTCTGCTTCCGCTGCAGCTTGTTCTGCCACTGTCATCTTGAGGGGCACTGCAACGGGCCGTTCCAACCCGAGTACCAGCGCGCGCGCGTATCCCCAAGCTTGCAAACATAAGCGCAGACACAGAACAGAAAACGCGACTGGGACAAGAAGTTTCGCAGGCCAAATCGGCAGGCCAATATCTATCGTGCTATCCCGGCTCCACAGCGGTTTGCTCATGTCAAAGCTGCGATCAAAGTGCGACCAACTCCCCCATACCAGCGCCACCATCAGGAGCAAGATCAACAGGATAGCGATCAATTCCAGCGCCCAGAGAATGCGACCGTTGAGCTGACCAATCAGAATATCCATGCGAATATGCCCGCCTTCGCGCTGAACATAGGACACCCCCATGATCGCAATAAGCGGCATCAAAAGCTCAATCCAATCGACATAGCCGGGCAAAGGTGCGCCAAAAAACTCGCGCCCACTGACCGAATAGGCGGCAAGAAACATCAAGGAAAAGGCAGCAAGACCACTAAAGAGCGCAAACACACGTTCAAGCTGTAGCAAGCCTCGGTCCAGCCGACTGAGCAGGCTGGAATCTTGCAATACGGTGGATGCGCCGGCCATTGTCCCCCTCCTGTATAGTGTTCAGGCCGAGGGTCTCCCCGGCCTGATTTCTTGTGTTTGCTGGCTTGTTAGATTCAGCTTCCGCTGCGGTGATCTTCGAGTGTCTTGATCACAAGATCGTAAAGTTCCTGACCTGGCAGGCCCTGGGATTCCATGTCAGCAATCCACGCTTCCCGAATGGGATCAGCAGCCTTGGCCTTGAAAGCTTCAATTTCGCTGTCCGCGATTTCGACCTTCTGAACGCCTTTCTCTTCCAGCACGCTGTCCCACTTCTTAAGCAGTTCACCATAATTCGCCAGGTAGTGATCCAAGGCCTCTGACACCGAGCTGTCCAATGCGGCACGGTGTTCATCCGACAAGCCTTCATAGGCGTCGATATTAACCACAACCGGGCAATTCACGGTGCCAGGGTTTAAGTTGGCGGTCCACCATTCGGCCTGATTAATTGTGCCAAAGCTCAGGTGGGCGTGCTGCGCGAACGCGACTGTGTCGACAACGCCAGATTCCATCGCCTGGTAAGCTTCGGTCGCTGTAACGGAAGTTGGTACGCCACCCACTGCCTCAAACGCTTTGCCAAGACCACCGGTTGCGCGCACACGCATGCCTTCGAAGTCTTTAAGCTCATCCCGCGGCTCGCCTGTGCCGACGATATTGTACTGTGGCATGGGCGACGTCATCAGAAGCTTGGCATTCCACTGCGCCATTTCTTCGGTCGCAGCAGGATGACTATAGACAGCCGCCGAGACCGCCATTTCTTCTTCCAGATTGCTCACGCCCAAGAACGGCAGTTCCAGTACAGTAATCACACGGTTCTTGTCCCTGTGATACCCTGCACAGAATTGCGCCATTTCGAAGGCGCCAATCGAGATACCGTCAAGGTTTTCCTTGTTCTTCGAAAGTCCGCCATAGCTGATGTTCAGAGTAAACTCGCCATTGGTCTTTTCACTGACCAATTCAGCCAGCTTTTCAACATGCTCGGTAAAGGCGCGGCGTTTACCCCAAAGGGATACATTCCATTCCGTCGCCAGGGCCTCTCCGGCAAAGGCAAATGACAGCGCGGCGGTGACGCCGGCTCCAAATAGTTTTTGCATTGTTTCTCTCCCTATCTTGTGCGGCAGATATTAGGGGGCTGAGCCGCGCAAGCAACAGGCGATTTTACATGGGCGATGCAAAGAAACTTAATCAACGCAAAGGAAAACCCAGTGCGCGGAAGCGGCACCGGGATCATTCAATCAGTTCTTTCGTTGAACAGCTTTCCGGCTATTCCGCGGCATCCCGCCTTGGCAATGTCCAATTTGGGCGCACGAAATGGCAAGTGTATCCATTCGGAATGCGTTCAAGATAGTCTTGATGCTCCGGTTCCGCTTCCCAGAAGTCGCCAACTGGCTCAAGTTCCGTCACAACGCGTCCTGGCCAAAGCCCGCTGGCATTCACATCGGCAATCGTATCTTCGGCCACCGCTTCTTGTTCATCGTTCGCATAGTAAATCGCCGACCGATAGCTCATACCACGATCATTGCCTTGTCGGTTCGGCGTGGTCGGGTCGTGAATCTGAAAAAAGAATTCCAGCAACTGTCGAAAGCTGATTGTCTCGGGATCGAATATGATCTCGATGCCTTCGGCGTGCGTTCCGTGATTGCGATAGGTTGCGTTGGGTACGTCACCTCCCGTGTAACCCACTCGGGTTTTGTGCACTCCCGGAAGTTTGCGGATCAGATCCTGCATGCCCCAAAAGCACCCGCCAGCCAATACTGCGCGTTCTTCTGCCATCAGACGTCCTCCACTTGGTTTAGGTAATCACCATAGCCTTGCGCCTCCATGTCGTCACGGTGAATGAACCGCAATGACGCTGAATTGATGCAATAGCGAAGACCTCCACGATCGCGCGGCCCATCCGGAAACACATGCCCCAGATGGCTGTCGCCATGCGCGCTGCGCACCTCGGTGCGCACCATGCCGTGCGTCGCATCATGGTGCTCGGTGACATGCGCCGTCTCGATTGGCTTTGTAAAACTGGGCCAACCGCATCCGGACTCGAACTTGTCAGAAGAGGCAAAGAGCGGCTCACCCGAAACGATATCGACATAGATACCGGGCTGTTTGTTGTCGTTATACTCCCCGGTGAAGGGGCGCTCTGTACCGTTCTGCTGTGTTACGCGAAATTGCTCCGGCGTGAGTTTCGCCAAAGCGGCGTCGCTTTTTTCATACTTCATCGCAGGCCCCTTTCCCTCATTGTTCACTAGGAAAATGGCATCAAAACCGCTGTTTGCAAGGGCAAGGGCAGTCCACCATCTGCTCTCGGTTACAAAAGCGAAACAAATGAAACCCCAACACAGTTGACGCGACATAAGCCAGAAACGCGACACTCCTAGGTAGGCGGCATCGAATAAACCCGGAGCCGCACGATGCCTCGCAATGCCTTGATTAAATTGAATGACCTCTCTCCTGCCACCATCGGCATGGGCTTTGCTTGGGTGGGCGTGATGATCTATGCCGCGTCAAATTCCATCGCGACACTATTGGTTGACATTGGGTCGGCCAATCCAGTTGCCGGTGGGCGGAATGCCATCACATTCACGAACTTGTTGTTTCTGGGGTCGCTCATTTCGCTGGTTCCGATGACCGCACTTTTCCGAGGCGACTGGACCCGTACGAACCTGCGTGCGCTGTCGCGCAAGGACTGGGGATTGCTGACACTGTCAGCATTTCTATCCTCAGCTCTGACCCCCGGCCTTTTTTTCTTTGCTCTGGAGCACTCCAACGTGACAAATGTTGTGTTGGTGAGCCGGATTGAACCGCCGCTATTTCTTTTGGCAGCTGCTGTATTTCTGCGCGAACGCATCAACCTTAGGGCTTTGTCTGCTGGAATGGTTGCGCTAGTCGGCGCAACCCTGATGATCAGCCTCCGTGGCTCTGGAGACACTTGTGTGTTTGACATCGGAGAGATCGCTGCAGCTGTAGCGACTTTGTCCTACGTTGCATCTGCCATCGTTGCGCGCCGTGTCCTAAAGAGCATTCCAATGGGTATTTTCTCAATTTACCGAACAGTTGTCGGCGCAGCGATGTACTTTGCACTTGTCTCATTTCTACAAGGACCAGAGCAATTTCAGGACCTCTTCTCGCCAGTTCTTCTGAGCTGGATCTGGGTCTACGCCATCCCGGTCATCGTGATTGGACAACTGGCATGGTTTTTTGCGCTGAAATACGCGCGTGCCAGTGACATGTCTCTCGCCACATCAGTGTCGCCCCTGGCCGGCATCATCTTTGCCATGGTGCTCTTGGGTGAAAATCCCGGAACCGGATTTGTACCTGGCGCGGCATTGATCGTGGCCGCCATATGCATCGGGCAAATGCGCGACACCACATGGCAAAGGATGCGCGTGATCCTGCGTGATGGCCCCACTGCAGCGCTTAACTTGTCGGTCAGCGTTTTTGCGTCACGTTCGATTGGCACGTTGCAAGGCGGTCGCGCGTAATTTGGATCAGAGTGACCTCTAAGTGGGGTCGTAAATATACCCAATCCCCCGAACGGTCTTGATGACCTGCGGTTTCTGGGGGTTGGGTTCAATCTTGCGACGCAGGCGCGAAATCCGAATATCGATACTGCGATCAAACGGATCCCAAGACCGATCATGAGCCTGTTCCAGAATTTGATCGCGATTGAGCACCCGGCCTCGGTTGCGCGCGAACAAGCTCAGCAAGTTGAATTCCATCGCTGTCAACGCCACTTCGGCCCCATCTGCATCCATCAGCTTGGCCGCTGTCAGATCAAGGGTGAACGCGCCAAAGGGTGCCGTCTTGGGGGCATCACCCTGGATCTGGTCCTGAACCGGTTCGCTCTTGCGGCGCAGCACGGCCTTAATGCGCGCCTCGAGTTCGCGCAGATCCACGGGTTTAGCCAGATAGTCATCGGCCCCCATTTCAAGTCCCACGATCTTGTCGATCACTTCGCCAGCTGCAGTTAGCATCACAACTGGAACCTGACTGGAATTGCGCAAGCTCCTAAGTGTGGTTAACCCATCTTCTCCCGGCATGTTTATATCCAGCAAGATGAGATCAACCGAAGTTGTGTCGATCACGTTGCGCAGCTCGTCACTGTTGCCCGCTGGCACGACCTCGAACCCGCGCTTACTTAGATATTCACGCAGCATGTCCCGGACATCTGGCTCGTCATCACATACAAGAATTTTGGCTGTGCTCGTCATGTGCTGCCCTGTTCTGTTGTGCTCAGGATATCTGACACAAAACTGCGAAGCTCCTTGGGAGAGACCGGTTTCTCAATATATGGCCTTTGCGCCTCTGCGAGAAATGTCTGCGAAGACCGTCCCATTGTGTCCCCTGTTACAAAACCGGTGCGTCCCACCATATCGGGAAAGTCCTGCGAGATCGCTTCAAAAAAGCCTCGCCCATCGGTACCCGGCATATTCAGGTCACTGAGAATGATGTCATATCTTTGATTTCGCAAGCTTTCGAGAGCCAAATCCGCGACATTGAACATATCCACGGAATACCCACCGCGTGTCAGAATTTCCGCATTGAGCTCCGCCACATCTTCTTCATCATCTACAATGAGAATTCTGACTTGCGAAGGCTGCGTCTCTGCTTGCGTGTCTTTGTCCGTGCTGCTTGAGGTCGCGATGTCTGGTGGCAGGAAAATCTGAAAACTTGTTCCGCCTTCAGAGGTATCGCCAAGCGCGATTGTCCCGTCATGAGTTTTTACGATACGATGACACAAGGCCAGGCCAATACCGGTCCCGTCACCGACATCCTTCGTTGTAAAGAACGGTTCAAAAACCCGGCTGCGTATGTTTTCAGGTATCCCCGGGCCATCATCCTCGACACGAATTTCAACGCCTTCTCCATTTGCGCCGAGGGCTGTCTTAACCTCAATGCGAGTGCCTTTTCCGCTGTGATGTATGGCATGTTCCGCATTTAGAATGAGGTTGATAAAGACCTGCGTCATCTGGTCGGGATCAACAGCAACCGTCGGCAGGTCTTTCGTCAGAACACACGTGATCTCTGCGGCACCTCCTCCATCTCCGTAGCGCGCCACATCTACCGCCGTTTGCACAATTTCGTTGATATTGGTGCTTTGCTGCCTCGTAGGTTCTTGTCGTGCCATGGTGAGGAATGTTTTTACTATTTTTGCACAACGCTCCGCCGCATGGCTAATCTTGTTCACCTGTCTGAGCGTCTGTGGATCGGCGCAATCCTCCTGCAACATCAAAGAGTGTCCCACCACGACAGACAAAGGGTTGTTCAATTCGTGAGCGACCCCAGCCAGAAGCTCGCCCATCGCTGACATTTTCTCATTTTGATAAAGCTGGCTTTGCTGCTGCGCGAGCGCTGCTTCGATCCGCAACTGATCTGTGAGATCGCGGGTGTGTGACACGATCACGTCTTCGTCGTTATATCGAATGAGCCTGGCCGAAACCGATCCCCAAAACGTGCTGCCATCGGCCTTGACATACTCCGCGTTGAAGTCGCGGATAGACCTGTCCCGCTTGAGCTTTTGCAGATATTCGTCGCGCGTTCCGGATTTTGCGTAAAAGGTCCGTGCGCTTCGGTCAGCACCAAACAGGGATATGGTTTCGGGACTGGAAAACAGCACCTCGCCGGTCTCGGCCTTGGTCATTTGGATCGGCGCGGGACATGCTTCCAACACATGGCGGATCATTTCTTCTTGCGCCTGGCGTTCGCTCATATCGACCACCGCCGTCACAACGCAGGTTTCGCCTTCAAACTCGATCATCCGACCCCAGCTGGTGGCTGGCACCAAAGACCCGTCCCGCAGCTTGATCGTGAGCCGGTAGTCATCCACAGATCGCAATTTTGTCAATTCGGCGATGTAGCGGTCGCGATCTTTAGGGTTGGCATAGTGATCCACCGCAGATTGCGTGTCTCCATACATCTCCTTGGCGCGGGGTGATCGATAGAGGATCAGACCATCCGACAGACGCGCCATAACCACGGCAACTGGGCTGGTTTCAAGCACCATCCGAAGCAGGTGTTCTTGGTCCTGCGCCGCAATCTCGGCCTGTTTTCGTTCTGTGATATCGGTGTTCGTAACCACAAAGCCGCCACGTTTCGTGGCACTGAATTGTACTTCGTAGTACCCTCCGCTGGTCAGGGGGATTTCCAGGGTCTGACCAATTGGAACACCTTGCTCAAATCGCCCAGCCAGCCACTCTTCAACCCGTCCGACCGCAGCGGCGTATTGGCCACGTTCCGCACCCGCGCGCAATAGATCCTGCCAGCGCACACCAGGCGCAATCAGCTCCGAAATCAACGGAAACATGTCACAATAGCGCTGATTGAATGTCACCAGCCTGTGGTCTGCATCATAGACTGCGATCCCCTCAGACAGAGCCTGAATCGCATCCCAAAGCAGATCGGCGGTGTGTGAGTGATCCAACGCGCCAGTTTGAGTCTCGGATGTCATGCACTCATCTTTATAAGCCCAATGTTTCAACTCGTTTTCAATTCGGCCGCGTTTTGTTTCAATTGTAACAGCCAACAGATTTCAGCTTCTGATGAAAACCTAGTTAAATATCTGTTTTAATTTAGTTCTAGCTCTTCCAGACCACGTCAGGCGGATGTTTCGCAACTGAAACACAAAACCTCTTTTCAGGACATCCGACTGCAACATCGCACCCCCAAACCTGTGACATCACTTCAATGAACCTCCACGAAGGACCCACATATGTCACAGATCAAATCTTCCATTCTCGACACGATCGGCAACACACCCATCGTCAAGATCAACAAGCTCGCACCCGAAGGCGTTGAGCTTTTCGTCAAACTCGAATCCTTCAACCCGATGGGCTCGGTCAAGGACCGGCTGGCCCTGGGTGTGATCGAAGCCGCCGAACGCGACGGGTCGCTGCGCCCGGGACAGACCATTGTCGAAGCCACAAGCGGAAACACTGGCATCGGGCTTGCCATGGTCTGTGCGCAAAAGGGCTATCCGCTTGTGGTGACAATGGCCGAAAGTTTCAGCGTAGAACGCCGCAAGCTCATGCGGTTTCTCGGTGCCAAAGTCGTGCTCACACCTGCCACGCAAAAAGGCAGCGGCATGGTTGCGAAAGCCCGAGAGCTGGCGGCGGCACATGGCTGGTTCATGTCACGGCAGTTTGAGAACCCCGCCAATGTCGAGGTCCATAGCCGCACCACCGCCCGCGAAATTCTGCGCGATTTCGGCAGCAACGGGCTGGATTATTGGGTCACCGGGTTCGGCACCGGCGGGACTTTGACGGGCGTGGCGCGCGTGCTGCGCTCCGAAAGCCCCGCAACCAAGATTGTAACAGCTGAACCCGCCACAGCCGCTCTGATGCAAAGCGGCCAGGTACAGGCCTTTAACACCGACGGCAGCGCCGCAGAAAGCCACCCGGCCTTCAACCCGCACCCGATGCAGGGCTGGTCGCCCGATTTCATTTCCGACATTGCGCATCAATCCATGCAAAACGGTTACATCGACCACATGATGTCCGTGGCAGGACCAGATGCCATCGCCATGGCCAAAGAGCTTGCACGCAAGGAAGGCATCTTCTGCGGCATCAGCGGTGGTGCAACCTTCGCCGCTGCAATGGAGGTCGCAAAAACCGCACTGAAAGAATCCACGATCCTTGCGATGTTGCCTGATACGGGCGAGCGCTATCTTTCGACACCTTTGTTTGAAGATGTTGCGGTCGAGATGACAGACGAAGAACTCGCACTGTCGGAATCGACTCCGAACGTGCGCTTCGATGTCCCGGCTCCGTCCGCGACGCCTGCCAAACCAACGCTCGTCGCTGCCCTAAGCGCGACCTGAAAACCCTGGCCGAAGGCATCCCTGTCTCTGGCCGATCATGCCTAGATCTTCAGATTTTCAAAGGAACCAAACCATGCAACAGGTTCATGCCTTCCCGGTCCTCAGCGGTCCTTTGGCCAAAGCTTCGGCCTATGCCAACGACTACCGCGAAGCCAAGACCAATCTTCATCCCACCGCCTCATTGGCGAATCTGCGTAACTCCTTTGGCGGCGTACTTCCCGCCAAAGGTCAGCCCGGAGAGGACGTCATCGCCGAGTTGATTAAGGCAGCAGAGCCCGGACTTGTCGGCAACACGCAAGCTGGGTTTCACGCCTGGGTTATGGGTGGCTCGAACATCACAGGCGTAGCTGCGGATTGGTTGACCTCGATTTGGGGGCAAAATGCGGGCATCTATCAGTGCTCACCTGCCGCCGCCACAGCCGAGGAAGTGGCCTGCGGCTGGCTTTTGGATGTGCTTGATCTGCCGCGCGAGGCGTCGGTTGGGCTGACCACGGGTGCCACCATGGCCGGGTTCATCGGACTGGCCGCGGCACGGGACGAAGTCTTGCGGCGGGCCGGCTACGACTTGGCGGAAACAGGTTTGCAATATGCCCCGCCTGTTCAGGTCTTCCTGTCCGCCGACACGCATGTCTCAAACCGTGCGGCCTTGCGGTTTCTTGGTTTTGGACAGCGTAACATCGTTGAAATTCCGACAGACGATCAGGGTCGCATGAACATCGCTGACCTCGCCTCGAAAATCGAGACAAGCAGCAACCCAAAGATCATTCTCGCCACAGCCGGGCACATCAACACAGGCGCATTTGACGACTTTCCGGCACTTGCGGATCTCGCACATGCGCATGGCGCATGGTTGCATGTCGACGCGGCATTTGGGCTTTGGGCCCGGGCCAGCGTAACGACCCGAGCCATGACGCGCGGTATTGAACGGGCGGACAGCTGGTCGACAGATGGTCATAAATGGCTGCAAATGCCGTTTGATGCGGGGTTCGCTATCGTCCGAGACCGCGACGCGCACCGCCGCGCTATGGACATCACGGCAAGCTATCTGTCGGAGCCTCCAGATGGTGGACGCAATGCGACCCAATTTAATCCCGAGCTGTCGCGCCGCGCGCGTGGATTTGCCGCCTGGGCCACGTTCAAATCGCTGGGTCGGGACGGGATCGCCGACATGGTGCATTCGCACTGTGCCTGCGCCAGCCTGCTGGCGCACAAACTGCGGCGCATCCCGGGTGTGCGTATTCTCAACGACGTGGTGCTGAACCAACTGATCGTCGTGTTCGATCCCGGCCATGGCCAGGCAGCAGCAGATCTGGCCACACAACGCATGGAAGACGCCCTCAACGCAGATGGTCGGCACTTCGTTCGCACAGCCATTTGGCGTGGGCAACGCGTCTTGCGCATCTCGATCATCAATCCCGAGACTGGCCCAAGGCACATGGCGGATCTGGCCAGCAAGATCGAAAGGCTCTGGACGACGATCAGAGCCTGAAGCGGCCACCACTCACACGCGCCGCTTTGTGATCCGCCGGGCCCTGCCCGGCGGGTCTTTTTTGAAAGGTGCAAACCTCTCCGCCGTCCTGAAACATTTGAAACGCCAAAGTGCACGATATGACCGAAAGCTGAAACATCAAAGGCTTAGAACAAAGATATTCCCAATGCAGGATGTTGCGTGTCCCTCCAACTCCCTTGCATCACCCAAACCCCGAACCCGCAAGAGCGGCTCACAAACTGACAATAAAGGACGATGACAATGAACAGCTTCGCAGAACACACGACAATGCCGATGACAGTGGACGAACGAAATCTCGTCTCCCTCGTCACGCGGATCAAAGCCTTGGCCAAAACCGGCCATAAGAAGGGCCGCGCCAAAGTGGCCCGGATGATCAGCTTACCCAAAATCCAACCCTCCAGTCGCGACGGCTGGATCGTTTGATCACTTCAGGAAAGGAATTCAAAATGGCTCGTTTTCGAAACTCCAACACTCAGGCCGCTCAGGACATGGCGCGTGTGCATTCTGCCGACCGGCGGAACCGACGAACACCTTTGGTCGACGCGTCCTTGTTCCAAAAGCTTCGGTTTGACCACGCAATGATCTGAATGCAGGTGGTCGCAATGGTGAACGATGCAAAGCCCTTTGTCAGACGACGGTACATTCGTCCTCAGGCAAAGTGCACACCCGATGCAATGCCATCTTATGTTGACCGGTTTGCACATTCCTGCGTTAAATCGCCAGGTCTGACCCCAGAACACTAACCCGTCAGATAGGACCAAACGAAGAATGGAAAAATCTCTTTTTGACAAATATGGTGGGTTCTCCACCGTCAGCAAAATTGTTCTCACCCTCTATGATCGGTTGCTCGAAGACGACGATGTCGGACCTTTTTTTGACGATGTTGACCTGTCGCGCCTGATCGACCATCAGACCAAGTTTGTGTCGTCTCTGATGGGTGGGCCTGCCTCATTTACCGATGATCACATCGAGCGCGCGCATCGCGGTATGCAGATTGAAGATCATCAATTTGACCGACTGAAAGAAATCGTTGCCGAAGTGCTCACCGATTTTGAGGTCGACGCGCCTGACATTGAGACGATTGTCGGAGCATTTGAGGCGCGCCGCGAAATTCTAATCGAGAAGCCAAATGTCAATTGAGGCCATCAACGAACAGCTGTTGCGGGCCATCGGCGTCGGCGTTGCTTTGGTTGATCTGTCTGACCTGTCCTTTTCGTTCCGCAACGACACGTTCAATGAATGGTTTGGCGACCCGGACCCGACCGCACGGCTGACAGAACTTTTTCCTGATCTGGACAGCCAGACGCTGCAATCTGAAATGCTTGACGACGGCCGCATGACGACCGAGGCGTCCTTTAAACTGCGCCGACGTACCATGACCGTCGCATTGGAATTTAGCCGGGCGCAAAACGCCCATGAAAACATCGCCGTTCTGGTTTGCCAGAACATCACCCGCATCAAAGAGCTGGAATCCATGATCGATTCCTATTCCATGATGGTCGAGCGCAACACGCACGAAATAAAACGTGAGAAAGAGCAGGTTGAAAAACTGCTGCTGAATATGATGCCGCGCGCAGCATATGAAGAATACAAAACCTTCGGTGTGGTCGCGCCGCGCCTGTTCGATCCTGTATCCGTTCTTGCGCTCGACTTCATTCAGTTCGATGCGCAACTCACGCAGCACGAGCCTGGCGTGATCGTCAGCGAACTCAACGACATTTACAGCGCGTTTGATCGCATTGGCGCGCAGTTTGCGTGCCAGCGTATCCGAACGAATGGTGACAGCTATGTCGCTGTATCCGGCGTGCCCGATCCGAACCAGGATCACGCCATGGCCGTCGCGAATTCAGGCGTTCGGTTTCTAAGATATCTGGCACGACGCAACGACTCGCACCCGATCAAATGGGTGGCACGCATCGGCGTCGCCTCTGGCTCGGTGATTGGATCCGTGGTCGGCATTCAGAACTATATTTACGATGTTTTTGGTCCAACTGTCGGGGCCGCGCTTCATCACCGGTCATTGGCCGACGAGATGACAATGGCAACCGACGCAACCTTTGCCGAAATTGTAGCAGAAAAGTTCGGTGCGCTACCATCAGACGATGGAACGCATGTTTTGATGCGCGACCTGGCAGAAAACGCCTAGAGGCCGCGGTCTATGGCCTCTGACCTAAACCACCAACAAACCCATGCAAATCCCCAAGCTTTGCAAAACGTAGTGGAACACCTTCCACAAGGTGTGGTGGTTTTCGATGCGCAAGGTGAGCTGACACTGGTTAATGACAGTTTTCGCACAATGTATCAGTCTCTTGCAGACTTGCTTGCCCCTGGCTTGCCCTGGTCGATATTTCTACGTGAGGCGCTCAGCCAAGGGGTCTTGCCCGCGCCGGTTGCCAAACGACTGGACGAAATTGAATTTTCGCTCACCAACAACAATCCTGTCGCTGATCCAGTACCACTGCCTGCAACAGGCGGGCAATCCTTCAGCTTGCAGATGATCGCCTCATCTGACGGTGGGTTTTCCTTGATTCAGTCTGCAAACCTGGAGCGCACCAAGGAAATCGATGCGGCCCGCGAAGCTGAAACGCTTTTGCGAAAAGTGCTAGAGGCCTGCCCGACCAGTTTGACCATGTCGCGTGTCTCAGACGGGCAGGTGATATACCGTTCTCCCGCCGCCACCGAACTGTTGGGCACTGCCAAAAGCAGCTTTTCGCACTTTGCCCAGGCAGAGGATCGCGCGGACTTTGTCACCGCTCTTTTGCCTGATGCTCGCGTCGACAACATGCGCGTCATCGGCGTCCGCGCAAACGGAGAGCACTTCCCCGCTGACCTGTCTGCAAGGTTGATCGACTATCGCGGCGACGACGTGATTGTCAGCAATATTGAGGACCTCACCAAGGAACTCGCAATACAGGCTGAACTTGACCGCCAAAAAGATCAACTGTTTCAGGCGGAAAAACTGTCGGCCTTGGGAGAGATGCTGGCTGGCATCGCGCATGAGTTGAACAACCCCCTTTCGATCATTGCCGGCAACGCAGAAATCCTGCACGAAGAATTGGAAAATTCACCACAAGAACGGCGCATCGACAAGTTATCTCAAGCCGCTCAAAGGTGCATTCGGATCGTCAGGTCCTTTCTCTCCTTGGCTCGCGAAGAGCCACTCGATCTCAAATCCGTCCAAATCTCCGATCTCGTCGCAAATGCCGTAGACGCCGTAAAACCGGACGCAGACAAAGCAAAAGTATCATTGAACGTAAAAAACACAGAGCCATGCCAAAGCATTTTGGCGGATGACGTGCAACTGACGCAGGTGATTATCAACCTACTGACCAACGGTGTTCATGCCATCCAGGATTCAGGTGTTGGAAGCTCCGTTTCCATTGATTGGACATGCTCGGGAAGCGAATTGATTATTCGTGTTGCCGACAACGGCCCTGGTATTTCCAATGATATCAAAGGTCGTATCTTTGATCCGCTGTTCACGACCAAACAAGTCGGCAAAGGCACCGGTGTTGGTTTGGCATATTGCCATCGGATCGTCACCGCACATAATGGCAAAATTTGGCTGGAGCCAGGCAACACGCCGGGGGCGACAATCACTTGTTCTGTGCCGTTGGTTGAAGACGACCAGCGAGAAATTCTCCCAAAATAATTGCACCGCAAGCTGCCTGTACTGGCATTTCCTGAACCGCTAAGGCGAACAGCTAAATCGCACGGGGCGCGCAACAACACACGCGCCCCGCACTTGGGAGAAGCCTGGACTTACTGCCAGGACTTGATCAACTCGTCATAAGAAACGGTCTTGGGCTCTTCGTCCTCATTCTCAAGCTTCGCATAAGGCGCACCTGGCTGATCGAACCAATACTGCGCATCCTGCGGCTCGTTCATGACCGGACCGAGATCACCTTGAACCCCAGCGCGCTCCAGGCGTTCAAGCACACGTTCCTGGTCTGCACAAAGTGAGTCCAAAGCCTCTTGAGGTGTCTTGGCACCGGACATGGCGTCGCCAATGTTCTGCCACCACAGCTGCGCCAGCTTCGGATAGTCAGGAACGTTTGTGCCTGTCGGCGACCATTGCACCCGCGCAGGTGAGCGATAAAACTCGATCAGACCACCCAGCTTGTCCGCGCGTTGTGTGAAGTGATCAGAGTTGATGGTGCTTTCACGAATGAACGTCAGGCCCACATCCGCTTTCTTCAGGTCCACTGTCTTGGACACAACGAACTGCGCATAGAGCCAGGCCGCCTTGGCACGGTCAACCGGCGTGGATTGCATCAGTGTCCATGAACCCGCGTCCTGATAGCCAATCTTCTGGCCTTCTTTCCAGTAAACACCATGCGGCGAGGGGGCCATACGCCACTTGGGTGTGCCGTCCTCATTCATAACTGGAAGGCCGGGTTCAACGGTGGCTGCGGTAAAGGCGGTGTACCAGAACATCTGCTGCGCAACATTGCCCTGTGCCGGGATGGGTCCCGCCTCAGAGAATGTCATGCCAGCCGCCGCAGGTGGCGAGTATTTCTGCAGCCATTCAATCGCTTTGGTCACCGCATAAACCGCTGCCGGTCCGTTGGTCGCCCCACCACGCGCCACACAGGAACCTGTTGGCTGACTGTTCTCATTGACACGAATGCCCCATTCATCAACCGGAAGGCCATTGGGCTCACCCACGTCGCCCATACCGGCCATGGACATCCACGCGTCGGTATAGCGCCAGCCAAGGCTTGGGTCCTTCTTGCCGTAGTCCATGTTGCCGAAGACTTCGCCTTCGACGCCCAGATGGCTCAAGTCACGCCCAGTAAAGAACTCAGCAATGTCCTCATAAGCCGTCCAATTGACAGGCACGCCGAGGTCATAGCCATAGGCCTCTTTGAAGTCGGCCTTGTTCTTCTCGTCATTGAACCAATCGTAGCGGAACCAATAGAGGTTCGCGAATTGCTGATCCGGCAGCTGATAGAGCTTACCATCCGGCCCGGTGGTAAAGGACGTGCCAATAAAGTCATCCACATCCAAAGTCGGCAAGGTCACATCCGCGCCTTCGCCTGCCATCCAGTCGGTCAGGTTGCGCACTTGCTGATAGCGCCAGTGGGTACCGATGAGGTCCGAGTCGTTGATATAGGCGTCATAGATGTTCTCGCCCGACTGCATCTGCGTTTGCAGCTTCTCAACCACGTCACCTTCACCGATCAGGTCGTGGGTGACCTTGATGCCAGTGATCGCGGTAAAAGCAGGCGCCAGAACCTGACTTTCATATTCATGCGTCGTGATTGTCTCCGAGACGACCTTGATCTCCATGCCTTCAAACGGCTTGGCCGCATCGACAAAGAACTGCATCTCTGCCTCTTGCCCTGCACGGTCAAGCACGGAAAGACCCGCGATTTCGTTGTCGAGAAACTCCATCGCCTCTTCCATACCGGCCCAGGCCGTGCTGCCCAAAAGGGCAAGACCGACCGCCAGCGCGGTGGTTGATTTCAATCTAAAGTTCATTGTTTCCTCCCATTGGTTATTCGAACTTTGAAAATTGGTGACCTATCGGGGGACGGCCACCGGTGTTTTGGCGATCAGACCCATCGGAACACCGCAAAGGCATAGATCGCACAGACGATTAAAGCGTAAGGCTTGTTTGCGCCCACAAGGCCCAGCCAGGCCAGGTTGATAAAGGCCGAGCCCAAAAGCGTGATAAAAAGCCGGTCGCCCCGTGTGGTCTCAATCCGAAGGATACCCACACGCGGGGTTTCAGGATATTTGATCGCAAGCACCGTGAAGGTGATCAGAAGGGCCGCGATAACGCCGAAAAAGGCGGCGGTCGGCCATGTCCATGCCATCCAGGCCATTTTCACACCCTCCCCAGGGCAAAGCCCTTGGCGATGTAGTTGCGCACGAAATAGATCACGAGGGCACCGGGCACGATAGTCAGAACCCCCGCCGCCGCAAGTACGCCCCAGTCAATGCCAGCAGCCCCTTGCGTCCGGGTCATGATGGCGGCAATCGGCTTGGCATCCACAGTCGTCAGTGTCCGGCTGAGCAGCAGCTCAACCCAACTAAACATGAAGCAGAAGAACGCAGCCACACCGATGCCCGACGCAATCAGCGGCATGAAAATTTTCACGAAGAACCGCGGAAATGAATACCCGTCGATATAGGCCGTCTCGTCAATTTCCTTGGGCACACCTCGCATGAAGCCCTCCAAAATCCACACCGCCAGCGGCACGTTGAAGAGGCAATGCGCCAAGGCCACCGCGATATGCGTATCGAAAAGTCCCACAGACGAGTAAAGCTGAAAGAATGGCAGCGCAAACACCGCCGGCGGCGCCATGCGGTTCGTCAAAAGCCAGAAGAAGAGATGCTTGTCACCCATAAAGCTATAGCGCGAGAACGCATAGGCGGCAGGCAAGGCCACAGCGATGGAAATCACAGTGTTGATCACCACGTAGATCAACGAATTGATATAGCCCGAGTACCACGCCGGATCGGTCAGGATCGTCTTGTAATTGTCGAGCGTTGGATTGTCCGGCCAAAGCGTGAAGGTGTTCAGGATCTCCGTATTGGTCTTCAGGCTCATATTTAGCAGCCAATAGATCGGAAGCATGAGGAAGATCAGGTAAAGCCCCATCACCACGGCCCGCGAGTTGATGGCCGGGATCGAAGAAGACCGTGTTTGAGGTGCTGTTGCGTCAGCCATCGCTTACCTCTCCCGCCGGTCAAGGTTGGTCATCACGGTGTAGAACACCCAGGAAATGAGCAGGATCACCAGGAAATACATGATCGAAAACGCCGCCGCCGGTCCAAGGTCAAACTGCCCCAGCGCCATCTTCACCAGATCAATACTGAGGAAGGTCGTCGCACTGCCGGGACCACCGCCCGTCACCACGAAAGGCTCTGTGTAGATCATAAAGCTATCCATGAACCGCAACAGGATCGCGATCATCAAAACACCTGCCATCTTGGGAAGCTCGATGTAGCGGAACACCTTCCAACGCGAGGCCTGATCAATCTTGGCCGCCTGATAATAGGCATCTGGAATAGACTGCAGCCCGGCATAGGCCAGCAGGGCCACAAGCGAGGTCCAGTGCCAGACATCCATGACGATAACCGTCACCCACGCATCAAACGTGTCTTGCGTGTAGTTGTAATCGATCCCCAAAGCTGACAGCGTATAGCCCAAAAGGCCAATATCGACGCGGCCAAAAATCTGCCAGATGGTGCCAACCACGTTCCATGGGATCAGCAGGGGCAAGGACATCAGCACAAGGCAAACTGAAACCCACACGCCCTTCTTCGGCATGTTAAGCGCTACGAAGATGCCCAACGGAATTTCAATCGCCAGGATGATCGCCGAGAACATCAATTGGCGACCCAGCGCATCCCACATGCGGTCCGAGGCCAAGAGCTCTTCAAACCATTCCAGACCGGCCCAGAAAAACTGATTATTTCCAAACGTGTCTTGCACCGAATAGTTGACCACAGTCATCAGCGGGATCACCGCCGAGAACGCGACAAGCACTAGAACCGGCAAAACAAGGAACCAAGCCTTCTGATTTGGGGTTTTCTCCATCACGCAGCCTCCCCTTCTGTCAGCCAGTCATCAACATAGACATTCACGCGGTCCGGATCGAACGCCACACGGGTCATGTCCGGCGAGATGGATTGGTCTTCACCCGCCACGATGTTGATCTCACTACCAAAGAGATCCGCGCGCACGATCTTGTGCCGCCCAACATCCTCAACCCGGCGCACCTTGACCGGCAGGCCTACATCCTCGGTCAGCGACACAAACTCGGGCCGCACGCCAAGCTCAACCTTACCCGATAACGCCCCATAGGCGCGCGCCAGCGATAGCGATGCCCCATGCACCTTGGCCACTTTTCCTTCCACATCTGCCGGGATGAGGTTCATACCGGGTGAGCCAATGAAGTAGCCCACAAACGTATGCTCCGGCCGCTCAAAAAGCTCTTGAGGTGTGCCGATCTGAACCACGCGCCCGTCATGCATCACGACCACTTTGTTGGCGAATGTAAGCGCCTCAGTCTGGTCATGAGTCACATAAATCATCGTATGGCCGAACTGCTGATGCAGCTGCTTGAGCTGTGTGCGCAGTTCCCATTTCATATGCGGATCAATCACCGTAAGCGGCTCATCAAAGAGAAGGGCATTGACGTCTTCACGCACCATGCCCCGCCCAAGGCTGATCTTTTGCTTGGCATCTGCCGTCAGGCCCCGCGCCCTGCGGTCCAGCGTCTCCTCTAGCCCGATCATCGCAGCAATCCCTTGCACGCGCATCGCGATATACCCCGCGTCTGCCTCACGATTGCGCAATGGAAAGGCAAGGTTATCACGCACCGTCATCGTGTCGTAGACGACAGGAAACTGGAACACCTGCGCGATATTGCGATCCGTGGTTGAAGACGCTGTCACATCCATATCGTTGAATAGGATGCGTCCCTGACTTGGTGTCAGAAGCCCCGAGATGATATTGAGCAACGTCGTTTTACCGCAGCCCGAGGCCCCAAGAAGCGCATAGGCCTCGCCATCCGCCCAGTCGTGGTTCAACTCCTTGAGCGCGAAATCCGCCTCTCCGGTTGGGTTGGGAAAGTATGAATGCGCCAGATTGTCCAGGGTTATCTTCGCCATCGTCGCCCCCTATGCCGCCAACGCGTAGGACGCAGGCGCAACCAGCGTCCCGTCTTCACTGAAAATGTAAACATGGCTTGGGTCGAGATAGACGCGCAAGGCTGCACCTATCTCAAGATTGTGCACCCCGTGTAAAAGTCCCACCCAGCGCTCCCCATGATGATCAAGATGTACGAATGTTTCAGATCCCGTCAGTTCAGTGACCACAAGGCTTGTCTCAAAGGCCATGGCACTTTTCGTATGGTTCTCAATTTCGACATGGTTGGGCCGGAAACCAGCGAGGTAGCGACCATCTGCCAAATCTTCCAGCGCACCTGTTGCCGGGGCAGTTTGACCGTCGCCGAACATCAGTTTGGCGCCGGTCTTGCTTATCTTCAGGAAATTCATCGGAGGATCACTGAAAACCCGCGCGGTGGTGGCATCGACGGGCTGCCGATAAACGTAAGGGGTCGCATCAAACTGAGTGATCCGCCCTTCCCAAAGGGTCGCAGTGGAACCGCCTAGCAACAAAGCCTCCTCCGGTTCGGTTGTGGCATAGACAAAAACCGCGCCTGACTCTTCAAAGATCTTCGGGATCTCAGCGCGCAATTCCTCGCGCAGCTTGTAATCAAGATTTGCCAAAGGCTCATCGAGCAAGACGAGCCCAGCATCCTTGACCAACGCCCGCGCCAGTGCGCAGCGCTGCTGCTGACCTCCCGAAAGCTCCAAAGGCTTACGGTCCAACATCGGCGTCAATTTTATCAAATCCGCCGCCTTCTTGACCGCCTTGTCCAACTCGGCCCCGGACATTCCAGAAATCCGAAGCGGCGAGGCGATGTTGTCGTAAACACTCATAGAGGGGTAGTTGATGAACTGCTGGTACACCATGGCGACGCCCCGGTCCTGCACGCGCACGCCAGTGACGTCTTGTCCTTCCCAAAACACCTGCCCACCGGTCGGCATATCCAGCCCCGCCATCAGGCGCATCAGACTGGTTTTCCCGGATAGTGTAGGTCCCAACAGGATGTTCATCGTGCCTTTTTCAAGAACAAGGTCAGTGGGGCGAATATGTGTCACGCCGTTCACCACTTTTGAGATGTTCCTGAGCTCCAATGTCATCTCATCCCCCTATTCCGCCGCCGCTGGAAAGCTATTGCGCAGGTAGTCCGCCATCCAATTGTCAAGCTTTTGAATCTGCGCCTCGCGCAAGCGCAGACCAAGCTTGGACCGACGCCAGAGCACATCATCAGCAGTACGTGCGTATTCCTTGTGAATGAGCCACTCAACTTCGCGCTGCGTCAAGTCACTTCCAAAGTCAGCACCAAGATCATCTCTGGTAACCGCGTCCCCGAGAATGTCGCGTGCCTCAGTGCCATACGCTCTTACGAGACGCTTGGCCCAACGCTCATTCAAGTACATGAACTCAGCCTGCAAGGCATCGACCAATGCGTCGAAACCGTCGACCGGAAAGTCTCCGCCCGGGAGTGCAACACCCGCAGTCCAGGCCTCATCGATTTGCGGAAAAACACCGGCCACCTTCTCAAGCGCGGCTTCAGCTAGTTTTCGATATGTCGTGATTTTCCCACCAAAGATGTGAAGCGCCGCAGCACCTCTGCTTTTGTCCAAATTGAGAACATACTCACGCGTGGTTGCCGTCGCTGATTTGGCGCCATCATCATAGAGCGGCCGCACGCCGGAATACGTCCAGACGACATCTTCCTCTGAAATCGATTTGGCCAGATACTGGTTGATGAATTCGATCAAATAGCTTTGTTCCGCTTCTGTAATCTGCGGACGTTCATCCGCATCCGCGTGATCTGAATCCGTTGTTCCAATCAAGGTAAAATCCGTTTCATACGGAATGGCAAAGATGATCCGCCCATCAATTCCTTGAAAAAAGTAGCTTTTGTCGTGATCAAATAGCTTTCTCGTCACGATATGGCTGCCGCGTACAAGCCTGACACCGCCTTGCTGATTGCTCTTGAGTGTCCCGCGAAGCACATCGCCCACCCAGGGGCCAGCCGCATTCACCACCATCTTGGCAGTTATGTCGTAGGTTTCATTCGCCACCCTGTCATTCACGGACACCCGCCAAATGCCGTCCTCGACCGTTGCTGAAGTGACTTTCGTGCGCGGACGAATAGAAGCGCCTTTTGCTTCCGCATCCCGGGCATTCAGAACAACAAGGCGCGAATCCTCAACCCAGCAATCTGAGTACTCATAAGCTTTTTGAAACTCTGGCTTCAGAGGTGCGCCCTCTGAACGACCCTGAAGACGCATGGATGTTGTGGCTGGCAAAAGATCGCGACCACCAAGGTTGTCGTAGATAAAAAGACCCAGCCGGATGAGCCAAGCCGGTCTACGGCCTTTCATCCACGGCATTACATAGCTGAGCAATTTCGATGTGGGCGTTTCGGAATCAAACCGCATTTCGTGGTGGTAAGGGAGAACAAAGCGCATCGGCCAGGAGATATGCGGCATAGCGCGCAAGAGAACCTCGCGCTCCATCAAAGCCTCGCGCACAAGCCGGAATTCAAAATACTCAAGATACCGTAAACCACCATGAAATAGTTTCGTAGACGCGCCCGATGTCGCTGAACCCAGGTCATTCATTTCCGCAAGGCAAACCGAAAGCCCGCGGCCCGCTGCGTCGCGAGCGATGCCAACTCCATTGATCCCCCCGCCGATAATCAGCAGATCGAAATCCGGTGCCATCGAATTCCTCCCATGTGGCTAAGAACGCCACACTGATAATCGGTGACAAGATTCGACCTCTAATGGAAGGTAAAAATTTTCGTTTCTGCTCGTATTGAAATACAGTTATGATTTCATTCGGGTTTTTTCGCCAGCGCCTGTAGTGATTCATGTTCTTTATCAGCGCGAATTGATCAAAACGAAAAAATTCGCGCGCAATTTCCTGTCGCTTGTGGAAAAATCGCGCGACTCGGCCAACACTGAGCTTGGAGGAGATATGGGTCAAACGCTTCGAAAGCCGGAAATCATCAGCATCGCGCGACGCGAAGGCAAAGTAACTGTCGACATGCTGGTGTCGCATTTTGGGGTCACACCCCAAACCATACGCCGCGACCTCACAGAGCTGGCGGATGCCGGACAACTTGAGCGCGTTCATGGCGGTGCGGTCTTGCCGTCAACAACTGTCAACCTGGGCTACAGCGAACGCCGCGAACTGAACCAACCTGCGAAAGTCGACATCGCTCGGCTCTGCGCGCGGCATATTCCGCATGACTGTTCTGTGTTTCTTAACATCGGCACAACGACCGAAGCCATCGCAACCGAGCTGCTGCATCATCAGGGCCTTCTAGTTGTGACCAACAACACAAACATCGCCCTTATTCTATCGGCCAACCCGAACGTCGAAGTCGTCGTTACCGGCGGGAATTTGCGGCGTTCGGACGGCGGCCTCGTTGGCGAACTGGCCAAGCAAACTATTGAACAATTCCGGTTCGACCTGGCCGTGATTGGATGCTCAGCGCTCAGCGAAGATGGTGACATCCTGGACTTTGATATTCAGGAGGTTGGCGTAAGCAAGGCGATCATTCGTCAGAGCCAGGCAGTTTTTCTCGCTGCCGACGCCTCAAAATTCGAGCGCCGCGCTCCTGCCAAAATCGCAGACTTATCCGAAGTTGACGTGTTCTTTACTAACAGACCATTGTCCCATCGTTGTGCTCG
Organism: Roseovarius sp. S88; assembly: GCF_037023735.1. Classification (GTDB taxonomy): domain Bacteria; phylum Pseudomonadota; class Alphaproteobacteria; order Rhodobacterales; family Rhodobacteraceae; genus Roseovarius; species Roseovarius phycicola. The sequence goes on from NZ_CP146069.1 coordinate 3,488,077, forward strand.
GTTTTGTGCCACACATGGCACAACGATCGAAGTGACGAAGGAGACACCAGTGTTGACGTGATGGCAATTAGAATCGCTTGAAGGCAAATTCGCGGAAACCGTGAACAATACAAAAAGATCAACAAACATTGTTGCAGAAAACGAAATACTAAAATCTCGGATGGCGTGGAAGTAACGTAGCGTCAATCGATGAGGCGATTGAATCTCCATTTTGATTTTACAGGATAATTTCAGTTTTGGGGTAATACAGGCGGCCCATTCCCACTGATTTTCATAACCCTCAAAGGTGATCTCAGCCTCGTGCTCTCGGGTTTCAACCAAAACCCAAAAGAGAACTACAGGAGGAAAAAATGAGTGAACTGCTGAAACACTATGTGCCCGCCTTTGGCGCCCTGCTGACCACCAGCCAGCCCGAACCTGTGTATGGATTGGCAGGAGCATCACACGCACCAACAACCCAAGTTTACCGTGAAGAAATCGTCGAGCTTTTTAAGGACAAACTTCGTTAAATGTCTTCAGCCTGGGCCAACAAGCGTATCGTGCCGAAGATTGTGGGAGTCTTTCGACAAGGCCGAAATCCGTACACCCAACCTCGCATCGCGTTTTGGAAGGTTCCAATTCCTCATTCGACACAAAAAGCACGGAAGAAACGCAATTCCAGTCTGTCCCTGCCTATCCAGAAAACAAAATAGCCATTAGTCCAATGACGAACGAGAGAAACAAGACGTACGCAACGATTATCGAGCTGCTTGATTTTTCCCTTTCAAACGGCGTTCTTCGCTCATGAATGAAATCAGAGCTGGTGTCTGCACTACTACTGCTGGTCACAGCAGCGCTCTGGTTCAACGCCCGGTTCTGGCTGCGCTGATGGCGAGTTGCTGATCTCCGGTATGCACCGCTATCTTCTCGAGTGTCTTGTTGAATCGCCGTTTCTTTGAGCACTTGAGCAGGTTTGATCTGATGATTGTCGGCACCTATCGGTTTTCTGCGAACGGAGGAAAAGACGTGCGGCTTCGATCCTGGCAACGCGCCCAGACAACTGGAGTCTGCAGGTGCCGTTTTCAACAACGCCTGAGCTTCCGAAGCCAGTTCTCGAAAGTCACTCGTAAGCTGTGCCTTTACATTCAGCAAATACCGGGCTGCGCCAAATCTGAGCCGCAGAATTTCTTCTTCTTTTTTCACCTGCACAAGAAGGCTTGACATTGCGTAAAGTGCGAAATCCTGCGGACTAAAGTCTTTGCGCGATGTTTTCATACGGCGATACGCTGCCTCAAAAAGTATGAGGAGCTGATTGTTCGGCGGAGAGACGATATCTTCACCGACATACATTGAGATAGCACGTAGTGCTTCCCCGAAACAGAACGCCCGTTTGCGCTCCTCCGTAATAAGCGCAATGGGTTCAAATTCCGCAGAAGATTTCTCCACAGCATTCAGCACTCGACCATGAACAGCCGATGATAGTTTTCGAGTTGTTTTGAACAAGGCCCCAACCCTAAGATTCGAGCGCCAGTCTAACATCCCGCGAGCAAGGTTAGGTAGGTCGAATAAGACTTCTATTTCACTTTTTTGATAGCTAAATAGATAGTCTGGATAGATGGCAGCTCCTTTCCTGGATGCACAAGGCTGACCATCTGTTCTTCACCACCATCCAATGCTTTGAAAACGCAAGACTTCGTTGCGCTTTTTGTGATATCTTGCCCTCTGACATGTCTTCCCACGCGACATCCGTTTAGGCCTTGCGACGTGCCAGTATGCTTTCAACACGTTTCCCATAAATTCTGATGTTGATCTCATCGTCAATTACGCGGTCTGGTTGTTCGTCGTAGGTTAGGATGGCGGAGATACGGGGACGATTGCCTTCGACTTGTGTTACTCCGTGCAGCGAATACCCGCCTCGAAAGAGCGTGAAGGTTCCCGCACCGCGCGCGAATGTTTGCGCCTGCGACACGTCGCCGGCCAAGAGGTTATCGACGGCCATTCGGTTTTCGGTATCGTCAGTGCGCGAATTGGGAAGAAACGTGAACTCGCCGCCCACTTCGGCCGCTTGCAATAACAGTGTGACAGTGCACTCCGTGGTGTCATAGTGCCAAGCATGCCGACTCCCAGGGTGCAGGGCGACAATGTTCAGCGCCTGAAATTCATCAGCACAACGATAGAGCTGATCCTTCATCTGAACCCTGCGCACAAATTCGGTCAGGATATCAGAGCGGTAAAGTTGCTTAAGCTTGGTATCCGCCGGAATTTGGTCATCGGCCAATTGCACAGCGATATGGGTTACTTCTTTCCTGCGTATATCATCCTCAGGCAGCGATGGGTCGATTGCGCCTTGATAGATGTTGCGTTTGACATGTAGCACATCAGCCGACGGCAAGAGCTCATTCGCCTCGGAGTTAAGCAAGACCAGCGCATCATCGTGGATGAACCCGCTAAGGTTGCACCAGCCATTTGCCTTCATGTTCCGCTGACAATCCGCCAGAAATTTTGCACCGGGTCCACGTTCCAAATCCTCGATCGGGTAACGATCGAGGTTGACTAAGTCCAGTGCGATATCTTGGCGGATCTCGTTGCATACCTTTCATCTTTAGCGCCACCACCTCCCCAACGGCAACAACGGCGTAGTCCGACAACAGAATGCGGTGAGCTTCAAGGGCATTTCTTGCCGTTAACAGCTAAACCGCAGTCATACGACTGCCCAAAACAACCTGGCGCGAACAAAGTATTGGACTTCAGCTAACGCTTTTCCGTCCATACACCGTTGTCCCATGCGCACGAACGCCAAGCGTATCGATCTTTAAGGGGATGGTGGAGCCTAGGGGGATCGAACCCCTGACCTCTTGCATGCCATGCAAGCGCTCTCCCAGCTGAGCTAAGGCCCCTTTCTTGACGCTGAACCAACGGCTAAGCGTGCGACGCTATCTAAGGAAAGCACCGCACAGGATCAAGGGTAAATTCCTGCGCGGCATGCCTCTTTCGCCAACAGCGATCAGTTAACTGTCGTCGTCGTCCTGTGCGACATCGGCAATCTCATCGAGCGAGACATTATCCTCTTCATCATCATCGTCCAGAACGTCGTCTCCAAGATCAACGTCCACATCGACATCCTCATCATCATCGAGAATTTCGTCATCGACTTTTGCGGTCTTCAGTTTCTTGGTTTCGGCGTCTTCTGCATCCGCCGCGATAGACCGGCTTTTGCCAGCATGCATCTCGACAACCTCGCCCGTGTAGGGACTGACGATTGGGTCCTTGTTCAGGTCGTAAAAGCGTTTACCGGTCGTTGGGCAAAGACGCTTCACGCCCCATTCTTCCTTGGGCATGGTAATCCCCTTTGGCATCTCTTTGTCTTGCAGACGATCCGCGTGCCCTGCCATAAGACGAAAGAGGTGTCAAAGGCTTTGACGCGAACAGTATGGTCATAATCTGCGAGGTCATATGGGCCAACACGTCCTGCCGGGCAACCCCCCTATTGCAATAACCCTGCGCCGGTCCAGTCGGGCGCGCCGAATTTCGCTTCGTGTCTCAGGGGTGGACGGGCGTGTGACGCTGACTTTACCCAACAACGTAACGCAAAAAGAAGGCCTCGCATTTGCTGAAGACAAATCTGGCTGGCTGCGGAAACAACTCGATCGTCACCCTGAACTTGAATGCGTTAAGTTGGGAACAGAGCTGCCCGTCGAGGGGCGTCGTCTGCGCATTGCGCAAGGCAGCGGCAAATGCGTCACCTGCGACACAGGGATGATCTACGTCCCCGGCCCAACGCATACGATTGCTGCACGCCTACAAGGGTGGCTCAAAGTACAGGCCCGCGAAAAGCTGGTCCAAGCCTCCGATCACTACGCGGCAATACTTGGCAGAACCTACTCGAAGGTCGCGTTGCGCGATACGAGGTCCAGATGGGGGTCTTGCACGCATCAGGGCGGGTTGATGTACTCGTGGCGCTTGATCCTCGCGCCGCCTGAAGTGTTGGATTATGTCGCAGCCCATGAAGTGGCGCATCTGGTCGAAATGAATCACTCATCTCGATTCTGGTCGACCGTCGAAAACATATGCCCTGGCTTCGAACAACCGAGGCGTTGGCTGCGAGACCAAGGAACAACATTGCACCGATACAGATTTGAATCTCAACCACAGGATTGACCACATCGCCATTTGTGATCACAAATGGCCATGGTATCTTCTCAACGCCCAGAAGTTTTCGCACCGCCTGGCACCGCGCAGTCAGGTTCCGCTCATGACCGCGTCTACCGCGGCCTGCGTGCACGCATCATGCATGGTGAACTCAGGCCAGCCCAACCTTTGACGTTGCGTGGTATCGGCGCGGAATATAGTGTCTCCATGACCCCTGCCCGCGAGGCAGTCAGACGCCTTTCTGCCGAGGGCGCGTTGAGTGTTTCAAGCTCCGGCAGGGTCACGGCCCCCGATCTGGCCAACGAACGTATCGAAGAACTGGCCGCCCTACGTGCACTGATCGAAGTCGAACTGGCCAGCCGCGCTCTACCACGCGCCCATATCGCCCTTATTGATCGTCTCAACAGCATCAACGCCCGCGTGGCTGACATGATCTCGCAGCAGGACGCTGTTGGCTATATCCGTGCCAATCTGGAGTTCCACAGAACGCTTTACTTGCGTGCGCAGGCACCTGCGATGCTTGCCATGGCGGAAACCGTCTGGCTGCAACTTGGTCCCACGATGCGCGCGCTGTATGGGCGTTTGCGACACAAAGAACCCCCGCGCTACCATCGTCTTATGATTGCGGCACTCAAGGCAGGGGACGAACCGGGACTGCGCCTCGCTGTACGCTCGGACGTCACGCAAGGGTTGAAGATGTTGCTGGGATAAGTTTGCCGCGCCAAAAATAACCTTTTTGCAACAGTTTCAAAGACATCCGTAGTTTCTTGCTTGTCGGAAATTGCCCCCTAAGAGTGAGTGGTTATTATTGAGTTCTACATTAAGTAGAAAGATGCAAAAATGATCAAGAAATTCGCGGCTTTTGGACTTGGCTTGGCGGTTTTGTCCGGGTGCTCGGCACCCCAGACTTCGGCAATCACGTCCCCACCGGTCAACCCAGTTTACAATAGCGCTGGTAAGGCCCTGACGCCGAATAAGTTGATCAAAAACGAGATACGCACATTCGAAAACGGCTCGGGCGGTCGCACCGAACTCGTCGGCGTGCCCTGCAAAATTTCGACTTCATTATACACCATAGACGTTGTGACGCCTGCTTTTGCGAACGTGCCGAGTTTTGCCGACAAGACACCCGACGCCACGTTCACCTGTGTATATAACGATGAAACCAAATCCAGAGTTCAAAAACCAATCAACCTTACAGAGCTGGAAAAGACAAAGGGATCAGAGTTCTTTGGCGTCATTGGCGTTGTGGTCGCAGCAGCAGTTGCAGACGCGGCTACCAAAGACGAGGACAGCGTTTTCACGTACTCGCTTTTCGTTATGAATTTTAGAGACTGATCAGTGCGGAAGGGAGGTCACTTTCTTCTCACGCCGCCAAACCTTGCGACCCCATCGAAAGAAACTTTTTGCGGCGGTCTTCAACCAGTGCCGCGGGGCTCTTGTCAGAAAGCTGTTTGAGCATTTGCTCAATCGCTCGCCCTACGGACTCGATTGCTGCCCGCGGGTCACGGTGCGCCCCACCCAACGGCTCATTGATCACCTTGTCTGCCACACCGAGCTTGGTCAGATCCTGCGCTGTCAATCGCAGCGCTTCGGCCGCCTCGCGCATTTTCTCGGCGTCTTTCCACAGTATGGACGCACAGCCCTCTGGGCTGATCACCGAATAAATCGAATGCTCCAGCATCGCCACGCGGTTTGCGCTGGCAAACGCCACGGCGCCGCCCGAACCTCCTTCGCCTATAATCACGCTGATAAGCGGTACACCAATGCGCAAACACATTTCGGTGGACCGGGCGATCGCTTCACTTTGACCCCGCTCCTCTGCACCCTTTCCGGGATATGCACCGGGCGTATCGACCAGCGTGATAACCGGCAACCCAAAGCGATCCGCTAAATCCATCAATCGGATCGCCTTGCGGTACCCTTCGGGTCGCGCCATGCCAAAATTGCGTTCAATTCGGCTTTTGGTATCCGTGCCCTTTTCGTGACCGATGACCACCACTGGCGTGTCGTTGAAACGCGCCAATCCACCCATAACAGCCTGATCATCCGCAAAATTACGGTCCCCAGCCAACGGTGTATATTCTGAAAAGAGCGCTTTGATATAGTCCTGGCAATGCGGTCGATCCGGATGACGCGCGACCTGGCATTTTCGCCACGGTGTCAGAGACTTGTACAGATCCACGAGCAAGTCGGATGCTTTACGATCCAGGGCTGCAGCCTCAGCCTCGACATCCATTTCTTCGTTTGTACGCGCCATCGCGCGGAGTTCTTCCGCCTTGCCTTCGATCTCCGCCAAAGGCTTTTCGAAGTCGAGATAGTTCGTCATGGCCATTCCCTGCACCGATATCCGCTTTGGCAGGATGGATATATTGAATGCTGGGGTCCTTTCAACTGACTTTCGCCGCACCCAAAGCGAGAAGCGTTTCCAGAGCAAGCTTTGGCGAACTGAGCACCGGTGGCTTTACATGGGTCAGTTTTTCCGCTGCACCCGCCATCGAAACCTGTGCAAGAACCACGACTGTGATCTCATGGATCTCCAACAGGACCTCCTCGACGGATTTGGCAATCTCAAGCGCGAATTGGTTCACCTCGCCCGCTTCAAAGATCGGCCAGAGATGTGACAACGAGAGATATTCAATATCCTGCTCGGTTCCAGCCTCCTCAATCGCCCGCTGCAAAAGCAAGCGACTGGGCTCCACCGTGCTGTCGAGACAATAGACCAATAGCGCCCTTCCCCCGAGTTGCGCTGCAGCTTGCATCATAGGCAAATCAATGCGCAGCGCGCCCGCTGCTTCGGCCATCGGTCCAATCGTCGAACAGGTGCAAAGAACAGGTCCTTCAATTTGCCGCAAATGACTGTCGATTTCGGTCCAAAGATCACCGCCTTTGCCGTCGCGTGCGCGGTCCAGCCAATGTTCGTGGACATGGTGAACAATTTCGACCCCAGGCGCGATTGAATCCCGCAGACGGTCAAATGCTTCGCAATGAACCCGGGCTGTATGGAGGAGATGCACACTCATAACGCTCCACTACCATGAGGGCCAATGTCGGGCCATAGCATCCGTGAGACGACGGAATGACATCCTAATTCCACCATTTTCCCACTAAATTGCGCTCCAAGCCTCCGCTTTCCCCCCAGATATGCCTTGGGGATTGAACTTTGATTGCCTATTATAACTCCAGACCCGGGTAAACGGGCGCAACCAATGAGGCTTCAGGACATGAGCATTATTCGCAAAACCCCTTTGATTCTCGCGAGCGTTTCGCTCGGTTTGATTGCAGCGTGCACAAGCCCTGCACATCTTAATGAAAACGATCCCAACAAGAACGCCAAGTCCGGCGCGCTTCTGGGCGGTATTCTCGGCGCTGGTGTTGGCGCGCTCGTCAGCGACGACAAAGGCAAAGGCGCTGTGATCGGCGGCGTTGTCGGAGCGGCCGGTGGCGTAGTTGCAGGGAGTCTTCTTGACGAACAAGAGTCCAAGCTGCGCCAGAGCCTCGGCAATGACGATGTCACAATCACCAACACAGGTGATCGGCTGATCGTATCACTGCCACAGGATATTCTCTTTGATGTGGATAGCTCGACTGTCTATCCCGCCCTGCGCAATGACCTGCTGAAAGTTGCTGCAAACCTGCAAGAGTATCCGGACAGTTCTGTGCAAATTGTCGGTCATACAGACAACAGCGGTGGCGCCGCCTATAACCAGGCGCTTTCGGAACGGCGGGCGAACTCGGTTGCCGATGTTATCATGGATGGCGGCGTCGACTTCAATCGCATTCAAACCATCGGTCGTGGCGAGGATCAGCCCATCGCGTCCAACCTGACCGAAGAAGGCAAAGCACAAAACCGCCGCGTTGAGATCGTGATCTTGCCGAACGCGGCATAGGTCATCCCATCCAAGGTGAACAAAACCGGGCGCGAAATACGCCCGGTTCTTCTTTACGATAGACCTTTACAAGCATCGCAGTAATCTGGTCCTCCAACTGGGAGGCGCATGATGCCACATCCACTGATCAGCCACTCGCATGTCCATGCCTATCAGCGTGATGGCGTTGTCATGATCCCCGGACTCTTTGCAGACTGGGTCGACACATTGCGAGATGGTATTGAACGCAATATGCACAACCCGGGACCATACGCCTCGGAAAACCTCAAAGAGGGCGAAGGCGGCAGGTTCTTTGATGACTATTGCAACTGGCAAGATGTGCCAGAATTCGCGGACGTGATCACCAATTCACCAGCGGCTGAGGTTGCGGCAGACCTCATGAAATCTCAGTCAGTGCAGATGTTCCACGACCACGTTCTGGTTAAGGAACCCGGCACATCCAAACCGACGCCGTGGCACCAAGACGGTCCCTACTATTTTGTGGATGGGACTCAAAACATTAGCTTCTGGTGCCCGGTTGATCCAGTCGAGGACGCGAGTCTGCGTTGCGTGAAAGGGTCCCATCTTTGGGAAAAGCCTGTCCTACCAACGCGGTGGCTCAGCGAAGACAACTTCTATCCAAACCCGGATGAATTCATACCTGTGCCTGATCCGGATGCAGAAGACATGGACGTTGCAGAATGGCCTATGCAACCGGGCGACGCGGTGGCTTTCAACTTTGGCATTTTGCACGGTGCACGGGGCAATGAAACAACCCGGCGCAGGCGTGCGTTTTCTCTGCGACTTGTAGGCGATGATGCGCGATATGTAGAGAGGCAGGGGCGCACCTCTCCCCCATTTCCCGGACATAATATGTCACCGGGCGACTGGTTGCGTGAAGACTGGTTCCCCAAGATTTGGCCCCGCCCGTCGTCATAGCGGAGAACTGATATGGATGATGATTTACGTCTCTCGTCCAACGATTGGACAGACGGTGTTGCTCTTCTGGTCCTGCGCCTCGGCTTGGCGTGGTTTATGTTTCTGTGGGCGGCGCACAAGATCATAACACCCGGCCAGTACCAGCAGCTGGCACGGCATTTTGACAAGGTCGATCTTAGCCTATGGCAGGTCTATCTCGCGGGTGGCTTGCAGATTGCGCTTTGTCTCTGCGTGGCTGTGGGTATTTTTCGCTATGCGTCTTATTCGGCCTTACTCATAATGCATTTCTTCACGGTCCTGCGCCGATGGGAGAGATTTATTGATCCCTTCGCACTGAATGACCGCGGCTTTCCAATCAATCGAAACCCGGTGATCGATCTCGCAGTATTGGGCGCTTTTATTGCGCTCGTATTGTTGATCCGCCGCGATCACCTCAGCCTTGGGGGATGGCTCAACCGTCATCATCGCAAGGCTTGGTGGCATTGAAGCGTTTCGCGGTGAACCTGAATCACAGATGTTCGCGAAACGCTTTACATGGGTAAAGAAAAACCACCTGGGATAATTTCCCAGGTGACTCTTTCGGCTAATGTTTTAGATCTCAACCGAAGACTTTACCAAGCGCATTGTCTACCGCGGACACGATCTCATCAATGTCATCCTTGGTCGAAATCAACGCTGGCGAGAAACACAGCGTGTTGTTGAACCCAGGAATCGACCGGTTGGTTACACCGATGATCACGCCCTGCTGCATACAGTCGGCAACAACGGCCTGCGCCTGTTTTTCATCCACAGGATCGCGGCTGTCACGATCTGCAACCAGTTCGGCTCCGAGGAACAGACCCTTGCCACGCACATCACCGATCACGGCATGTTTGTCGGCCAGCGCGCTCAGTTGATCGAACATGTAGTCGCCCATCTGCGTCGTATTCTCCAGAAGATTCTCTTCCTCGATGATCGACATGTTCTCAAGCGCCGCGGCAGGACCTGCAGTACAGCCTCCAAAGGTCGAAATATCGCGGAAGTAATCGAGCGGGTCCTCGACATTCTCTTTGAACATCTCAAACACACGCTCGTTGGTGACACAGCACGCAATCGCCGCATAACCAGAGGCCACACCTTTGGCCATTGTGACGAAATCAGGCTCGATGCCGTAGTGCTGATAACCAAACCACGTGCCGGTCCGGCCCACACCACACACAACTTCATCGATGTGCAGCAGGATGTCATACTTGCGGCAAATCTCCTGCACACGTGGCCAGTAACCTTCCGGCGGTGTGATAACGCCACCGCCTGCCGTCACTGGCTCAAGGCAAAGCGCACCAACAGTGTCGGGCCCTTCGGCCAAGATGACCTCTTCGATCGCATTCGCAGCGGCAATGCCATATTCCTCACCAGACAAATCCCACTGTGCCCGATACTCAAGGCAATGCGGCACTCGCACGAACCCTGGCGCAAAAGGGCCGTATTGCGCGTTGCGCTCATCCTGGCCACCTGCGGACATCGTCGCCAATGTTGAGCCGTGGTAGTCGCGGTCCCGGTAAAGGATCTTGTGCTTTTTGCCGCCATAACGTTTGTGCGAAATCTGGCGAACCATCTTAAAGGCTTTTTCGTTCGCCTCAGAGCCAGAGTTCACATAATAAACACGGCTCATCCCTGGCATTTTCGAAATCAGACGTTCCGAAAACTGCGCGCCAGGGATCGAACCAGCAGTGCCAGCAAAGTAGTTCAGCTTGATCAACTGATCACGCACGGCATTGGCAATCCGCTCGCGACCGTAGCCAACATTGACGGTCCAGACACCACCGGATACGGCATCCAGATGTTCCTTGCCATGCTGGTCCCAAACCCGCATGCCTTTGCCTTCTACGATGATACGCGGCGCGCCGGTTTCAAACGGTTTGTGCTGGATCAGGTGATGCCAAACATGTGCGCGGTCGGCATCGACGATTTTTTCGATATCATTCAGCTGGTTGCCATCCATGAGAAGCTCCATCAGGTATAGCCCATCGAAAGGACGGGCACAGGCGTGTATTTTGTCTCGAACTCTGTGCAATATCAGCCCTGAATCTGACCGCTTAAATAGGGCCAGTTCGGAGCTTTGATTAACGCCAAATCCAGCGATGCCACCTTTCTGTTCACCCGAAAATTTCGTAAATTCAATTGGTTTGACGAATGCTTATCCAAATTAAAGCTTCGGATGCTCAAAACATGGGCATGAATCTTCACAAAACCATTGAACGGAATCGCAATTTCGGATCGGATGACGTCGCATCTGTTGCCACTCCACTCGGAGTGGCGCAAGATTGTTGCGCCCACCTTAAGGTCATGGGTCGGCGTCAAACATAAAAATGACCAAAGTGTATAGGGAGAAACCTAAATATGACACTCAAATCCAAACTCATGGGTGCCGCAGCCGGTCTCGCCGTAGTGGCAGGATCACAGGCTGCATTGGCCGACGGCCACGAGTCCATCACAGTTGGCTATTTCTTGGAATGGCCCATGCCATTCCAGTTTGCCAAAGAACAGGGCATGTATGACGAAGCACTCGGCGCCACTGTAAACTGGGTCAGCTTCGACACAGGTACCGCGATGAGCGCGGCCATGGCGTCAGGCGACGTGCAGATTTCTGTCAGCCAAGGTGTCCCACCCTTCGTGGTTGCCACCAGCGCGGGACAGGACCTTCAGATCATCGACGTGGCCGTGTCCTATTCGGACAATGACAACTGCGTTGTATCGTCGGCGCTTGAAATTGACAAAGGCAGCGCAGGCGAACTGGCCGGTAAGAAAGTCGCCGTTCCTCTCGGCACAGCTGCCCACTATGGCTTCCTCAAGCAAATGAGCCACTTTGGCGTTTCGCTCGACAGCCTGGAAGTGGTCGACATGGCCCCTGCTGAAGGTCAGGCGGCTCTGGCACAAGGTTCTGTTGACATGGCATGTGGCTGGGGTGGCGCACTGCGTCGCATGAAAGAAAGCGGCAACGTGCTTCTGACTGGTGCTGAGAAAGAAGAGCTCGGCATTCTCGTCTTCGACGTGACTTCGGCACCGTCTTCGTTTGTTGCGGAAAACAGCGACATGGTCGCCAAGTTCCTCGACGTGACAGCAGAAGCCAACGCGATGTGGGCGGATGAAGCCAACCACGCCAAAATGCTGCCGGTAATCGCCAAAGACGCTGGTATGTCTGAAGACGACACAATGGCGACAATCAGCACATTTGTCTTCCCAACTGTTGAAGATCAACTGACCGCCAAATGGCTCGGCGGTGGCGCTCAGGACTTCATGAAGGGCGTTGCAGACGTCTTTGTGGAAGCAGGCTCTATTGATGCGGCAAAAGCATCCTATGCAGACAACGTGAACACCGGCCCACTGGGTCAGTAACGCACGGCAACAAAGGCGGGCGCAGCAGCGCCCGTCTTTCTTTAGAGCGCTCAAAGCGCCGAACGACCTGCCAAAAAGGGGACACTTGTGGACGGTCTATTCATAGATGACATATCAATGCGCTTCGACTTGCCGAATGGCGGTCACGTCCAAGCGTTGAAAAACGTGACGCTCGACATCAAGTCGGGCGAGTTGATGAGTGTTCTCGGCCCATCGGGCTGCGGCAAGACAACGCTTTTGAACATCGTTGCCGGCTTCCTGGCCCCCACAGAAGGCAGGATTAAACTCAACGGGCATGAGGTCACTGGCCCACACCCCGAACGCGGCATGGTGTTTCAGCAGGGCGCCCTCTTTGAGTGGATGAACGTCCGCGATAACGTGAGCTTTGGTCCCGACATGAAGGGCATGAGTCGCAAGGAAAGCGCTGAAAAAGTAGAACACCTTCTGGATGTGGTCGGCCTGCAGGACTTTAAGGAAAAAGCCGTTTACGAGCTTTCGGGCGGGATGCAACAGCGTGTGGCCCTGGCCCGCTGCCTGGCCAACGACCCCGACGTTATCCTGATGGACGAGCCGCTCGGCGCGCTTGACGCGCTGACCCGCGAAAAGATGCAGAGCCTTGTGCTCGATCTATGGAAAGATACAGGCAAAACAATCATCCTGATCACCCACTCGGTCGAAGAGGCGCTTCTTTTGGGTGAACGCCTTCTGGTCATGGCCCCGCGTCCGGGTCGGGTGCACAAGGAGTACCGCCTACCCTTCGCCGACCTTGGTGTCGGCAATGACCTCCGAGAGGTCAAGAAACACAAAGAGTACGCCAAAACCCGTGAAGAAATCCTCGCCATGATCTGGAACATGGAAGAGGAAATCATGGGCAGAACGGAGGAAAGCGCATGACCGGTATTCTCGTACTTCTGCTCTATATCGGGGCGTTTTTTGGAAGTTTCTTCATCGCAAAAGCGCTCTATCGCAGTGCGTTTGAGAAGAAAGGCTTCAACAAGCTGAAAACCGTAACCTTCGGGGACGAAAGCGCAATCACTGCAAACAGAGTGGCCTCGGTCATATCGGTGATCACAGTTTTCTGGCTGTGGGTGGCCTTCACCAACTCGGTGATCCCATTGCCCAAGTTTCCCGGGCCCTTCTCCGGCGACATGACATTCACCTACACCGCTCAGCTAGAAGATGGTGCTACAGACGATGCCAACGTGACGGTGCGGGTTTACCGCGAGGATATCCAACAAACGATCGGTGAAAACGGAGAGCCGGGGCGCGAACCCTCAGCGGTAGAGGTCGAGCCCGGTGACGGCTTTGCCAAGAACGACTCTCTGACGGTGGCCAGGTATGGTTTCAAGGTGATCAATGTCTGGCAGAATGATGAAGTCTCCAAAAGCGATGGCTCAAAGATTGTTGCGATAAATGGTCAACCAATTCAGCCGGGCGAAAAGATTGATGTCCCCGAGGGCAAGATTGGCTTGACGGATAAAGGATCGCCGACATTCGAACCTGCTGTGGGACTGCGCATGGCGCGACTCTACTTGCCAGCGCCCGAAGTCGTGTTTCAACGCTTCGTCTGGCTCAACAAGGAAGGCTACCAGGGCTACACGCTGCTGGAACATACGCGTTATTCATTGCAGCGTGTCTTGCTGGGCTTTCTACTCGGGGCTTTGGTCGGTGTGCCAATCGGATACGCCATGGGCCTTACAGGTTGGGCACGCGGCTGGTTTGATCCAATCGTCGAATTCATGCGCCCAATTCCACCCTTGGCGCTCATTCCGCTGATCATCATCTGGTTCGGAATCGGCGAGGTCGGAAAGGTTGTTCTGCTCTTCCTAGCCGCCCTATGGATCATGATTATCGCGGCAAGGTCTGGTGTGTCCGGTGTGGCAATCTCCAAGGTTCATGCGGCCTATTCGCTGGGTGCGTCCAAGTGGCAGATCCTGAGCAAGGTCATCGTTCCCAATTCCCTGCCTGACATCTTTACCGGTGCACGTGTGGCCATGGGGGTCTGCTGGGGTACTGTTGTTGCGGCAGAACTCGTTGCGGCGAACGTGGGCCTTGGTAAGATGATCGTAACGGCGTCCAAGTTCCAGCTGACAGACGTCATCATTGTCGGGATCATCATCATCGGCCTAATTGGCTTTGCCATCGAGGTCGGGATGCGTGCGCTGGAAAACTGGTTGATCCCTTGGAAGGGCCGCGTCTAGTTTAAACTAAACCCAAATCGCCCGATCTCAGGATCGGGCGTTTTCTTTCTTAAGCAATTATCTCAAGCCCGCATGTCCTTGGGTGATCCCATCACCACATAAGAGGTGATCGCATTCACCTGCGGCAAGGTTCCGATCACATCGGTATGAAACGCCTTGTAGGCTGTCAGGTCCGCAACCTCGATCCGCAGTAGGTATTCAACCGATCCCGTGATGTTGTGACATTCCACAACTTCGGGCGCGATGGACATGGCGCGTTCAAACGCCTGCTGGCTGTCTTTAGTGTGTGAATTCAGACCAACTGTTGTGTAGGCCACGAACCCAATTCCGGTTTTGGCACGATCAAGCTTGGCACGATACCCGACAATAACGCCCCTTTTCTCCAGATCCTGAACCCGCCGCAAACAAGCCGACGGCGACAGCCCGACACGATCAGCGAGCTCCAGGTTGGTGAGTCGACCGTCCTTTTGAAGTTCATGCAATATTTGTTCGTTTATGTGATCCATATTCATTTAATATTGCTAAAATCTTTGGATTGCACGATGAAAAGCAATCTTTATGCGCTATCACATACATATCATTGCGCAATGACACCCGAGCTCTTCATTGCGCTGGTCGGCTTTGCCTTCATTACGGTCATCACACCCGGCCCAAACAACCTGATGCTGATGGCCTCAGGTGCAAATTTTGGCTTCCGCCGCACAATCCCGCACATGCTGGGCATCGGCCTTGGCTTTCCATCAATGATCTTTCTTGTGGGCATTGGCATCATGCAACTTTTTGACATGTGGGAGCCAAGCTACACGATCCTCAAGTGTCTCAGCGTCATTTATCTGCTCTATTTGGCATGGAAAATTGCGAATGCCACTCCACCCGAACATGCACAATCCGAAGGCAGTCCACTTACTTTTCTGCAAGCCGCAGCTTTTCAGTGGGTCAACCCCAAAGCTTGGAGCATGGCCTTGTCTGCCATCACGCTCTACGCGACCAGCCGGGATCTGCAGGCAGTTTTGTGGGTATCAGGCGCCTATATTGCTATGTCCGTTGTGAGTACAACAAGCTGGACCACCTTAGGTCAACAAATGCGTCGATTTCTCAATAGCCCAACACGCCTTCGAGTGTTCAACATAGTGATGGCCATTCTTCTGGTCAGCACGTTAATCCCCGTACTTTGGCCCACGCAGACCTAGGGTCAAGCATCGACCCGCGCGCTCTCCCATGCCAGGATCGCACGCTTGACCGGAAGGCCCCAGTGATATCCGCCAAGACCACCCGATTTACGCAACGCGCGATGGCATGGAATCAAAAAACTCACTGGATTGCGGCCGACTGCCGTGCCGACGGCCCGCACGGCCTTGGGGTGGCCAATCGCCTCGGCAATTTCTGAGTAGGTCGTGACATGCCCCGATGGGATTTGCAGCAAAGCTTCCCAAACCTTGATTTGAAACGGCGCACCAATCATGTAGAGAGGTGTTTTCTCCTCAGCTTGGTCGCCTGCGCCAAAAGCATTCAGCACCCAAGGTCGCAGCATCATGGGATCCTCCACGAAAGCGGCTTTGGGCCAACGGGACATCAAATCCCCCATCGTGGCCTCCTCGGTGGTTTCATTGGCAAAGCCGATACCACAGATGCCCTTCTGCGTTCCCATCACAAGCGACAATCCAAAAGGGCTGTCAAACCATCCCCAATAGACCGTGAGCCCCTCACCTTTGCGGGCAAATTCACCCGGACTCATTGCTTCCCAGCGCAAGAAAAGATCATAGAGCCGCCCTGTCCCGGACAGCCCCAGCTCGTGGGCCGTATCCAGCGTTGTGAACCGTTCGGCCAGCATGTCTTTGGCTTGTCCTAATGCCAGATACTGTTGATACCGCTTTGGCGACACACCCACCCATTGCGTAAAGACCCGTTGGAAATGAGCAGGACTCATGTTCATTTTTTCGGCCAACTCATTCAGCGAAAGCTTTGGGTCCGCGTCATCAATCAAATCGATCGCGCGTCGCATAACGTTAAAATGGTATCCATCGTGGGCAGGAACATTCATGGCGGACCTCATTGGTTAGATGATCCGAAGTTAAGCCAATCATATGCCCCCTGCGACCCGAATATTGCGCATCTGTGGCGCGACATGTCGATTAACAGAACGTGATCCGCCCAACCGCATGAAAGCATGCATTTCCCTCAAACTCAGGCATGGACGTGCAGTTTCCATCTCGAATAGCGCGTCACCCAACGCCGCCTTCGCATGCTCAAGGTCTTTTCTCGACAACCGTTGCATTGCTTCTTTACCTGGAAAAAAGCTTTCGACCCAAAGACCATTGGCTCTGATGATTTGGTGCCTTTTAAACAGAAGGTGATGATATTGAATACCACCCGGCCATCTCGAAGGATTGGGTGGGCAGCGCCCATAACCTTCTGCAGGACCAAGGACTTCTTCATATCCGAAGTACAAATTGATCAAAGGCTCGCGCAACAAAATCCTGTGGTCTTTCGACACCCAAAGATCCCCGCCGCCGTTTTGTCCGTTTGGAACAGACACCGGCCAAAGTTTGGGCGACAGCAGCAAACGCGGTAGCGACACTGGGGTTATGAAATGGCACAGTACCTCTTGGGGTCCATCATCAAGCGTGCGCACGCGTGTTCCTGCCACAATGTCTTCAACCCTTAGGTAACCCTGGTCGGTTTCTATCTTTGTGCCTTGTGCAAAACATGGAATCGAATTTCCCTCAAAATAGGAATACGAGACATCGGTGGAGTAGGTATCTGTAACGACGTAGCTGCTCCCCGGTGTCAGTTGTTCACTGGAGGCATAGCCGACATGAACGCCATTAACCTCGAAGCGATCCAGATAAATGTATCCGCCAGGTCCAGAAAGCTCTGCATATGCAGGCAACTCCAGAGTTCCACTTGCGACGACATTTCCTGATGTATCATAGACGACAGCTGACTGTGTCGTATCGCCAGAGACATGCCCCGTTGCATCATCATCAGTCACAGCAATCCGATATCGGCCATTGTCGGCCGTATAGCTGGAACTGAAATCGAAGTTGCCAGTCCCGGAGTTATAGGACACCGCACTGGTGTTGTAGATGTAGAACTCGTACGTCGCCATAACTCACACCACTTAAAACCTGGCGCACAATGACAGGCTCCGGTTTCAATAGTGTTGACGCGCACTTGCTCCCTCCTCGGCCTTCCGGCAAAAGGCGGTTATGGCCAAGCAACTCGACTACCACACCATCCGCGAAATCTTCACCCGCTTTCGCGATGCCGAAGACGAACCCAAAGGTGAATTGCATCACGTCAACGCCTATACGCTTGTCGTTGCGGTCGCCCTTTCGGCGCAAGCCACCGATGCAGGGGTGAACAAGGCAACCAAAGCGCTGTTCGAAAAAGTCGACACGCCACAGAAGATGCTCGATCTGGGCGAAGAGCAATTGATTGAGCATATCAAGACCATTGGCCTCTATCGCAACAAGGCCAAGAATGTGATGAAGCTCTCGCGCATTCTGGTTGAGGATTATGGCGGCGAGGTGCCCAATTCCCGGGCCGCCCTGCAATCTTTACCAGGCGTTGGGCGCAAAACAGCCAATGTCGTGCTCAACATGTGGTGGCACCATCCAGCACAGGCGGTGGACACCCATATCTTTCGCGTAGGAAACCGCACCGGGATTGCCCCCGGCAAAGATGTCGATGCCGTTGAACGCGCAATCGAAGACCACATCCCCGCTGATTTCCAACTACACGCCCATCACTGGCTTATCCTGCATGGCCGCTACATATGCGTCGCGCGCAAACCAAAATGCGCCGCCTGTCTTATCCGTGATCTCTGCCCATTCGAGGACAAAACTCTATGACAAAGTACCACGTTGTTGGCATCGGCAATGCCGTCGTCGATATCATTAGCCAAGCTGACGATAATTTCCTAAGCCGCATGGGCATCGAAAAAGGCGTGATGCAACTGATCGATGAAGACCGCTGCGCGTTTCTCTATGATAACATGGAAAACCGAACGCAAATGGCAGGGGGATCTGTCGCCAATACCATCGCAGGCATCGGAGCTTTGGGTCTTGATACAGCCTTTATCGGACGCGTTAGCGATGATGAGGCTGGGCGAGACTATATCGCAGGTATGAAAGAGAGCGGAACAGCATTTATCAACGACCCCGTAACCAATGGCGAGTTACCAACCTCACGCTCAATGATCTTCGTCTCACCGGACGGAGAGCGGTCAATGAACACTTACCTGGGCATCTCTACAGAACTGAGCACCGATGATGTGGACCATGCCGTAGCTGCAGCTACGCAACTGCTCTTTCTCGAAGGCTATCTCTACGACAAGGACAAAGGCAAAGACGCCCTGCTCAGCGCTGCAAGGACCTGTCGGAAAGCCGGCGGCAAGGCCGGGATCACCCTTTCCGATCCATTCTGCGTTGACCGCCATCGTGCCGATTTCCGTAAGATCGCGCGAGAACTTGATGTCGTCATCGGCAACGAACACGAATGGCGTTCGCTTTATGAGACAGACGATCTGGGCGCGGCACTTGAGGCGGCAGCCTCGGAAAGTAAACTCATCGTCTGCACCCGCTCAGGCCATGATGTCGTGATTGTCGAAGGCGACGACACCATCACTGTTCCTGTGCATGAAGTGCCCCCGATAGATACAACCGGTGCAGGCGATCAGTTCGCAGCGGGTTTCATCTATGGCCTGGCAACAGGTGTTTCGCTGGAGATTGCGGGCCGCATGGGCTGTGTAGCGGCAGCCGAAGTCATAGGCCACTACGGCGCGCGACCGGAGGCGGATGTCAAAGCGAAGTTCGAAAAGAGCAGCCTAATCTGATAGATGCCATTTTCCCATGAAGAAAATGAAACGGAAAATTTCGAATTTCCCGCTTACTCACCCAGTTTCGCGTGAACCTCGGCCAAATCAATCTCACCAATCGGCATCTTGTTGGCCGGATTGTCGAAGTCGTATTTGAAGAGCTCAAAATCACGGTGATAGATTTCTTTGATCAGGTGCATCGATAAATCGTCAAAATAATCTTCCACCGGATGCGCGCGCTTGGGGCCATGCCCTTCGCTTTCGTTAAAGCGCGGAATTTTCTTCAGATCAATTTTCTTGGGCGTTTTTATCTCTTTTAGAACCTGACCCATGCCATCATTAAATTGTTCAGTCCAAAAGATTTTGTCATAGGTCCCACCGTTCACGATGAAGGTCGAGACATGCCCTGACATCGACGACCAGTGAATATCCGGATCCATCGGACGCTTCCACCGAATGGTATCCCGCGCAAAGAGCAGGAAACGCCGAAAGCTCTTGATCTGGTCAAACTCCTGCTTGCCATCCTCACCGCCAACATCAATGCCGTATTTTTGAATGAGCAGCGGCACCAGCTTGCCGCGGTAACGTTTTCCATTGCGCTGAATGCCGCAAATCTTGTCGAAAAACGAACTCAGGATGCGGGTGTAGGGGTTCCGCACACAGGTAAAAGCATAAGACGTGTGCGTGCGCACATTTGCCTTGATCAAAGGCTGACTGTCTTCACGCGCCCATTTGTGCAACCCATCCACGGCATCGTGAATGTCGCCATCAAAGAAGGCACCATGGTCGGAGTAATACATGATCTGACCGATGGTCGAGCACGCACATTTCGGCACAACGCGGTAAACCACGCTCTCGCTTTCCGTCATCCAAGTTCCGGGAAAGCCCATTCCCTGCCTCCAAACCCGTTCTTTTGCCTTTGTCGGGTCTTACCAAACTATATCCAACAAAAAACCAAAGAAAGGCTGTTTATTCAACGCCTGTTCACGACTATCACTATAGGCAAACGCAAAAAGAGCAGACCTTCGCTGAGATATGGCTAAAATCGCCTTTATTCTTCTGTGTCACAAAGACCCGGATGCCATCATTGGGCAAGCCAATATGCTCACGGCCGCCGGTGATTACATGGCGATTCATTTTGATGCGCGCGCCGATGCCATGGCTTATCAAAAAATCCAAACCGCATTGGCCGACAATCCAAACGTCACCTTTGCCAAAAAACGGATCAAATGCGGCTGGGGGGAATGGTCGCTTGTTCAGGCGACGCTCAACGCCATAGAAGCAGCAGTCGAAAAGTTCCCGCGTGCCACACATTTCTACATGCTGTCGGGGGACTGCGCCGCGATTAAGTCCGCTCGCTTTTCCCATGAATTCCTTGACCGCGATGACATGGATTACATCGAAAGTTTTGACTATTTCGCCAGCGACTGGATCAAAACGGGCATGAAGGAAGAGCGGCTGATCTACCGGCATTTCTTCAACGAGCGCAAGAACAAGAAACTTTTCTACACCTCGTTTAACCTGCAAAAAAAGCTAGGACTGACCCGTAAGATTCCATCTGACATCCAGATCATGATCGGAAGCCAATGGTGGTGCCTGCGTCGTCGTACGATCGAATGGATTTTGGATTTTACCCGCAAACGCCGAGATGTAATGCGTTTTTTCCGCACCACTTGGATCCCAGACGAGACGTTTTTTCAAACCATAGTCCGCCACCTCGTCCCGGAAACTGAAATCCGCACGAGGACACTCACGTTTCTGATGTTTACTGACTATGGAATGCCGGTCACTTTCTACAATGATCATTACGATCTATTGCTGAGTCAGGATGCGCTCTTCGCGCGAAAAATCAGCCCTGAGGCCACCGAACTTAAAACACGGCTGGGCGCACTCTACGCCGATGATGACGCGGAGTTCAAAATTTCCGATGAAGGGCGCAGTCTTTTTAAGTTTCTCTCGGGGCGCGGTCGCATCGGGCGTCGTTTTGCCCTGCGATTTTGGGAAACCGAAAGCACCCTGGGCCGCGAACGCGAGCTGATGATCCTGGTGTGTAAGAAATGGCACGTGGCCAAGCGCCTGTTGGCTCGCATCAAACAAGTGACCAATGTTCCAGCCGTGGAATATCTTTTTAATGAAGACGACACTCCGCTACCTGACCTTGGTGGCATTCAGGGCTCTCTAGGCAAACGCACACGTCACCGCAGGGCGCTTATGCGCATGCTGTTTGACTATTTTGAAACAGACCGACTCATCGTTTGTATGGACCCCGGAAACATCGATCTTTTGGAAGACTTCAACAGCGACCGATCCACAACCCGGATGTTGGAAATCCAATGTGACTTCACCGACGACTACTTGATCGGCCACGCCAAGCGTGTGGGTCTTGCTGGGGAACGCACGCCGCGCGAAACTCTAGAGCGTCTCTTGCCCACGATCCGGGGTGACATAAACTTCGAATCCGACCGCATCCGTGACGCGGAATTTGAGAACCACTTGATTTTGAAGCAGTCAAACCCATCCGACGCCAACGCCGAACAAATTGAAAACTTCCTAAAGATCGCGCCCGACAAGGCGCTTGAAATCGCCCAAACAGATCATCTTTTCGCTGACTGAGAGACGCCATGCCTTACTCTTATGACGACCAGAACATCTTTGCTAAAATCTTGCGCGGCGAGATTCCCAACAACACCGTGCTGGAAACAGAGCATACGCTGGCTTTCAACGACATTCAGCCGCAGGCACCCGTGCATGTTTTGGTCATCCCCAAAGGTGCTTATGTGTGCCACGACCATTTCGCGGCCGAGGCCAGCGAGGTAGAAATCATTGATTTCATCAGGGCCACGGCCAAAGTCTGCGAGATGACGGGTGTCTCACCGGGAGATGGTCAAAGCGGGTACCGCACGATCTCAAATGCCGGAGAGGCCGGGGTACAGGATGTGCCACATTACCATCTGCACATCCTTGGAGGCCGTGGACTGGGTCGTATGATCTCCAAACCACAGTGAGTGGCAGATGCCACACTCACCCACGCGCCAATTTTTCGCCATCTTGAAGGCATGGTTCGGGTGATACATATCCACCCCCATGAGCCAAAGCACATCCATAAGTGACACACCAGAGCAGTCTCGCATCAGGAAACTGGTGGAATCTTTCACGTTCAGGAACTTCATCCTCGGCGTGATCCTGTTCAATGCCGTCATCTTAGGGTTAGAGACATCCAAAACGGTCATGGGCAAAATGGGCCCGGTCATCGAGATGCTCGATACCATTTGCCTGGGCATTTTTGTGATGGAGCTTCTGCTGAAGTTGTTCGTCTATCGCCTCTCGTTTTTCCGCGATGGCTGGAACATTTTCGATTTCATCATTGTCGGCATTTCTTTGGTTCCATCCGCACAGGGACTAAGCGTTCTACGCGCGCTGCGCATCTTGCGTCTATTGCGCGTTGTCTCAGTCATGCCATCCCTGCGCCGCGTGGTCGAAGGATTGATGAGCGCTTTACCAGGGATGGGCTCAGTATTTCTTTTGATGGGCATCATTTTCTACATTGGCTCGGTCATGGCGACCAAGCTCTTTGGCGGCGATTGCAGCTCTTGCACACCGGAACAAGCGGCAAACTTTCAGGACTGGTTCGGCACCATAGGAAGCTCGGCCTATTCACTCTTTCAGATCATGACGCTCGAAAGCTGGTCCATGGGTATCGTGCGGCCTGTCATGGTGGTCTATCCGTATGCGTGGGCGTTTTTCGTGCCCTTCATCCTTGTGACAACCTTTGCCACTGTGAACCTCGTGGTGGGTCTGATCGTAAACTCTATGCAGGAAGCACATGGTGTCGAAGATGCCGAACGCACGGATGAGTACCGTGATGAGGTTCTCAAGCGCCTGCAATCCATCGAAGAGCGCCTGAACGGGACCGGCAAACCCTAGTGCGACCCGGTCAACGACAAGAAGACATCTTCTAGATTGGCCTGCTCAGTACGCACATCCCGGATCACGATACCGGCTGCGCGCACGGCTTCCAAAACGGCATCCGCGGTTAAAACAGACCCTCTGTAAGACAGGGCAAGTTCGCCGGTGTCTCTTTCAGACACATCCAGACCCGGCAGATTTGGCATAAGGCCGGGCGTCTGCTCTGGCACGACCACAAGACATCGCGCATCAAGCTGCCCCAAAAGGTTCGCCGTGCTGTCACGCGCCACAAGACTGCCCTGATCAATAATTGCGATCTCGTCACACATCTCCTCGGCTTCCTCAAGGTAATGCGTCGTCAGGATGATCGTCATCCCCTCTTCATTGAGCTTGCGAATGTTCTGCCAAAGCATTTGCCGCAGCTCGATGTCCACACCTGCCGTCGGCTCATCCAGAACCAGAACATGCGGCTGATGCACCAAAGCCTTGGCCAGCAACAGCCGCCGACGCATACCCCCGGAAAGTGTCCGCGCATAAGCCTCGGCTTTATCGGACAATCCCACCATGGCGAGGATCTCGTCGCTCTGACGCCGCGCCTTCGGCACCCCATAAAGCCCGGCCTGCACTCCCAATGCGGCGCGCGGTGTAAAGAATGGATCTAGGTTCAATTCCTGCGGCATCACTCCAATCGCCGCCCGGCTTTGGCGCGGATTGACGTCTTGGTCAAACCCCCAAATACGCACGCTCCCCGCCGATTTCACCACGAGACCCGCCAGAATATTGATCAGCGTCGACTTGCCCGCGCCGTTCGGCCCAAGCAAGCCAAAGATGGATCCCGCCGGAATATCAAGATCAACGCCCTTCAATGCCGCCTTTGCCGGTCCCTGCCGTCCGCCCGGATAAGTCTTTTGCAACCCTCGTATTTCTATCGCATGTGATGGCATTGCAACCCTTGTCCCCGGCCCACGCTTGGATATAGTCGCGATTTAGGGAACATGAAGCCAAAAGGAAATCCATCAATGGTGACCGAAGCCCCCGAAACACGTATTGTCGACAGCTACCGTGTGGCCTGTGACGGAGGTGAAGGCGCGTTGGGCCACCCGCGTGTGTGGCTTTCCATTCCCCATGACACCGGCTTTGTGGAATGCCCCTATTGTGACGCCAAGCTGGTTCACAAGGATTTTGAAGGCAAAGTCTGAAACCGACATCCTTCCTGCCTCATGGCGCTGAAACAGCATTGACATACGCCTTGTCCCCCATGTTCCATTCGAGTTGGAGTATGCGGAGAAACGCCAATGACCGTGCTGACCCAAACACAGATCGATGCGTTTTGGCGCGATGGTGTGCTCACTGTTGAGAACGCCGTCAGTCCAGATCAACTTGCCGCCATGCGCGAAGAGTTCGAGGGCTGGATCGAAGAAAGCCGTGCTCACCAGAACGACTATGGCGAGACCATGGATGGCCGCGCGCGGTTCTCCGTTGAACCGGGCCACAGCGCCGAAACTCCTGCCTTGCGCCGGGTGCAGTCCCCAGAAGAAGTCTCGGATGTCTTTCTCAACACCATGCGCACGGCCCAAACCGTCGATATGGTTGCTGACTTGATCGGCCCCAACCTGCGCTTTCACCATGGCAAGGTAAATTCCAAGCAGCCGGGCGCCGCAACGGAAATCAAGTTTCATCAGGACTTTTCGTTTCAACCGATGACCAACGATGACCTGATCACGGCCCTTCTCTTTGTCGATGATGTCACACTCGAAAACGGCCCGCTTGAAGTCGTTCCCGGTACACATAAAGGCCCGCTTTATTCGCATTGGCATAACGGGCAGTTCACCGGCGCTGTCTCAGATGACGTTCTGAACACGCACAAGGACGACATCGTACAGTGCACCGGCAAAGCCGGGTCTGTCTGCTTGATGCATTCCAGCCTTCTGCACGGCTCCGCCCCCAACCTCTCGGATCAACCGCGCACGCTTTATATCGCCACCTATTACGCCGAAGACGCGATTGAACTCAGCGCCAATCACCTACCCAGCCGCCATACGCATGAGCTTGTGCGCGGTGTCGAAACCGGGCGCGTGCGCTGCTCCTCCTACGAGATGGAGATCCCGGAAAAGCCCACCTCTACCTCTTTCTTCGATCAACAAGCTGAAACTGCCTGACAGCTTTCGATGCAATCCGGGTGGAAGCTCGCGCCGCTTCGTGGCAATAGTTTTGCAACACCAGTTTGCAAAGGGCGGGGGCCAGGATGAGCACACATTTCGGCAAAGGGCATCATCTGCACCTGATTGATGGCTCCGCCTTTATCTTTCGTGCCTATCACGCTTTGCCGCCGCTCACCCGCAAATCCGACGGTCTTCCAATCGGCGCAGTCTCGGGCTTCTGCAACATGTTGCAGCGCTACATCTCGGACAATACCGGCCCCGATGCCCCCACCCATGTCGCTGTGATCTTTGACAAGGGCAGTCACACGTTTCGCAATGACATGTTCCCCGAATACAAAGCCAACCGCGAAGCCATGCCAGAGGACTTGCGCCCACAGATCCCGCTGACGCGACAGGCGACAGAGGCTTTCAACATCGCATGCAAAGAGTTGGAAGGCTTTGAGGCCGACGACATCATCGCAACCCTGTCTGTGCAAGCGCGAGACGCCGGCGGTCGCGTCACAATCATCAGTTCTGACAAGGATCTGATGCAACTCGTGGGCGGTGGCGTCGAGATGTTCGACGCTATGAAAAACCGCCGCATCGACCGCGACGGCGTCATGGAAAAGTTCGGTGTTGGCCCGGAGCGCGTCGTGGACGTACAGGCGCTCGCCGGTGATAGCGTGGACAACGTGCCCGGCGCGCCCGGCATTGGCGTGAAAACCGCCGCCTTGCTCATCAACGAGTATGGCACGCTCGAAGACTTGCTCGATCGCGCCGAAGAGATCAAACAGCCCAAGCGCCGGGAAACCCTGATCGAGAAACGTGATCAGATCGAACTGTCCAAACGCCTCGTGCAACTCGACTGCGCCACGCCGCTTGATTTCACGCTCGATGATCTTGAGGTGCGAGACCCTGACGCCGACAGGCTGCTGGCTTTCCTGGCCGAAATGGAATTCCGCACTCTGACCAAACGCATTTCCCAAGCTTTGGATGTCGAGCCTCCGGTGATACCAGATGCACCTGCGCCAAGCACGTCCGAAGACACCGCCCCAGAATGGCCCGCTATCGATTCGGAAAAATACGAGCGCGTCTCCGATACCAATGCTCTGCAACGCTGGATCGACCAGATTATCACCCGCGGCTACGTGGCCTTTGATACGGAAACAACGTCGCTCAACGAAATGCAGGCGAATCTGGTAGGTATCTGCTTGTCCGTCGTCCCTGGTGAGGCCTGCTACATCCCGCTTCAGCACAAGGATGGAAATGCTGATGACCTTTTCGGGTCAGATGCAATTCTCGATGGTCAACTACCCCTAGAAGACACACTTGCCGCACTCAAACCCATCCTTGAAGACCCGGCGATCCTCAAAATTGGGCAGAATATGAAATACGACGCCAAGGTGCTGGCTCGATACAACATATCGATCCATCCCATCGACGACACGATGCTGATGTCCTACGCACTCAATTCCGGCATCCACAACCACGGCATGGACACACTCAGCGAGCGCTATCTGACCCATACTCCCATCCCAATCAAGGAACTTTTGGGCACAGGCAAATCCGCCATAACCTTTGATCGTGTCCCCATTGACGAGGCCGTCAAATACGCCGCCGAAGATGCTGACATCACACTTCGGCTTTGGCACACATTCAAGCATCAACTTCACAAATCACATGTCACAACTGTTTACGAACGCCTTGAACGCCCACTTGTCCCTGTGCTGGCGCAAATGGAGCGTCACGGGATCAAGGTTGACCGCGAAACTCTAAGTCGCATGTCCAATGCCTTTGCTCAAAAAATGGCGGGGCTGGAAGCAGAGATTCATGAACTGGCGGGTGAACGCTTTAATGTGGGATCCCCCAAGCAACTGGGAGAAATCCTCTTTGACAAGATGGGGATCGAAGGCGGTAAGAAAGGCAAAACCGGGGCTTATGCGACCGGCGCAGATGTGCTTGAAGATCTCGCCACAGAACATGAGCTTCCCGCCCGCGTTCTCGACTGGCGGCAACTCAGCAAACTGAAATCCACTTATACCGACGCACTGCAAGATCACATCGACCCTGACACAGGTCGCGTACACACGTCCTATGTGCAAACCGGAGCCTCCACCGGGCGTCTGGCCTCAACCGATCCAAACCTGCAAAACATTCCCGTGCGAACCGAAGAGGGTCGCCGCATCAGAGAAGCTTTTGTTCCAGAACCCGGCAACACGCTTGTCTCGCTCGACTACTCTCAGATTGAGCTGCGCATCTTGGCGCATATGGCGGATATCGAAGCTCTTAAAAAAGCTTTTTCAGATGGTCTCGACATTCACGCCATGACCGCATCCGAAATGTTCGATGTCCCGATGGAGGACATGACACCCGAGGTGCGCCGCCGCGCCAAGGCGATCAATTTCGGCGTGATCTACGGAATATCTGGCTTTGGCCTCGCTCGAAATCTGCGCATCCCCAGATCAGAGGCCCAAGCCTTCATCGACCGGTACTTCGAACGTTTCCCCGGTATTCGCAGCTATATGGACAGCACTGTCGAGTTCGCCAAGGCACACGGGTACGTCCAGACGCTCTTTGGCCGCAAAATCCACACGCCCGAGATTGCGGCCAAGGGTCCACGCGCAGGATTCGCGCGTCGCGCTGCGATCAACGCTCCGATACAGGGCACCGCAGCCGACATCATTCGCCGGGCTATGATTCGTATGCCTGAAGTAATTTCGAACCTTCCCTGCAAGATGTTGCTGCAAGTGCATGATGAATTGCTGTTCGAGGTCGAAAACGGGGCAGAAGAGCATGTCATAGAGACTGCAAAAGAGGTCATGCAAGACGCGGCAAAGCCTGCATTGCACATAGATGTGCCCCTCGTCGTGGACGCCGGACAGGGTGCAAACTGGGCAGAAGCGCACTGAAATTGTTTATTTGCAACAGGTTGTTACCTATTTTGGAAACTAACCCGTGACTTTTGCGCGAAACGTTGTCAAAAATGCCGCGCATCAACGGGAATCCGCCTAATCGCAAAGCCTTAGTGTTGACAACGATTCCCTTTAACGAAATGTATGGAATGTCACTTGGAGGGAAACTGTTCACATGACAAATAAACTTGCACTGATTGCAGCACTCGTCGCAACCGTAGGCGTAGCAGCTTGCGCGCAACAAGAAGAACCAGCACCGGCGCCGATTGAGCCCGAGCCTGTTTCAACAAAACTCTAAAACGTTAACGCGTTTCAGAATTCTTCGGGACGGGAGCTATGGCGGGTTCGCCATACGCCCTCGTCCCGAAAATCTATTTGGCCCCTGCTTCCGATGGAGTGGGGTTTTTTAATGTCTTATGGGCAGCCGCCGTTTGAATGCGCAGCGCCACATTTTTCAGATGGTTTTCAAGAGGAGAACGCTCGCGCCAGACGAGTCCGATGGTCCTTTTCGGTTCTGGCTGGGGAAACTGCGCAGTAGACACATCTGTGGCCCCTGTTTCCAGAGCAACCGCCATTTCCGGGATCAACGTGACCCCCAGCCCAGTTGCCACCATCTGCACCAATGTGGACAAAGAACTTCCATCCATGGTTTTGCTAGGCCGCGCCGATGGCATACCGCAAAAATCGAGCGCCTGATCCCGAAAACAATGCCCTTCCTCAAGCAAAAGAAGCCGCATTTGCGCCAAAGACTGGCCTGTTGGTACAGGCTTAGCCGCATCAGATTTGGGTCGCACCAGAACAAATCGCTCTGAAAACAAGGGCAATTCGATCAGGGAAGGCTCAGAAATCGGCAAAGCCAGCAACGCCGCGTCCAGATTGCCGTTCTTGAGATCCTGAATCAGTGACTGGGTCTGCGTTTCGCGGATACGCAGGTCAGCTTGCGGAAAAGACTCGGAAAGGTCGTTCACGATCTGCGGTAAAAGATACGGCCCGATTGTTGGGATAATGCCGATGCGCAATGGCCCAACAAGATCCTCACCCGAAGAGCGCGCCAAGTCAGACAGATCATCCACCGCACGCAGAATATCCTTGGCACGGTCAGCAAAAACCTCGCCAAAAGAAGTCAACCGCACCGACCTGGCTTGCCGCTCAAACAGAGGCTGACCCAGCGCGTCCTCCAACTCTTTGATCTGCACAGAAATTGCGGGCTGCGACACCGAGCACGCAGTTGCGGCTCGTCCAAAATGCGCGTGCAGGGCCACAGCCTCAAAATAACGGAGCTGTTTGAGCGTAAAATTTTCCATAAGATAAAGTTATCAGACAGATAAAAAATTACAAATTCCATCTATCGCAATCGAGCTATATATTGCGCTCATCGGTGCCTTGCCTGCGCACCGGACAAATCAACTGATCGGAGAAGACCATGGACGGCAATGATCTTGGCAAATGCCCGGTGATGCACGGCGTAAGCGTGCACACAACCAATGATGTACAAGGCCCACGGGAATGGTGGCCAAATCAGCTGAACCTGAAAATTCTGAACCAAAGCGCACCGCAGACCGATCCGTTTGGTGGCGCAGTAGACTACAAATCCGAGTTCGAATCGATTGATTGGGACGCGCTGAAGGCTGACCTTACCGCTCTGATGACCGACAGCCAGCCATGGTGGCCTGCCGACTATGGCCATTATGGCCCAATGTTTGTGCGCATGTCCTGGCATGCCGCTGGCACCTATCGCACCGGCGATGGCCGTGGCGGAGCTTCCACCGGCGCACAACGTTTCGCACCACTCAACAGCTGGCCGGACAACGGCAATCTCGACAAGGCGCGCCGCCTGTTGTGGCCGATCAAACAGAAATACGGCAACAAAATCTCCTGGGCTGACCTTCTCGTCCTAACCGGCAATGTTGCTATGGAGTCCATGGGCTTCAAAACCGCAGGCTTCGGCGGCGGCCGCGAAGATATCTGGGAG
Source organism: Roseovarius sp. S88 (assembly GCF_037023735.1). Taxonomy (GTDB): domain Bacteria; phylum Pseudomonadota; class Alphaproteobacteria; order Rhodobacterales; family Rhodobacteraceae; genus Roseovarius; species Roseovarius phycicola. Next base: position 3,518,339 of record NZ_CP146069.1, read on the forward strand.
CCTGAGGAAGATATCTATTGGGGCAAGGAAGATGAATGGCTCGGCAATAGCCGTTACACCGGCGATCGCGAGCTCGAAAGCCCACTGGCCGCCGTGCAAATGGGCCTCATCTACGTCAATCCCGAAGGTCCTGATGGCAATCCTGATCCTGTCGCCTCTGGCCGTGACATTCGCGAAACCTTCGCGCGGATGGGCATGGACGACTACGAAACCGTCGCCCTGACAGCCGGGGGTCACACCTTTGGCAAAGCACACGGCAATGGTGATGCGGCGCTTGTCGGTGCTGAACCCGAAGGATCAGCCATCGAGGAAATGGGCTTTGGCTGGAAAAACGCCAATGGGTCGGGCATGGGCTATGACGCCGTGACATCGGGGATCGAAGGGGCCTGGACGCCCACTCCGACACAATGGGACAACTCCTATTTCGAGACGCTCTTTGGCTACGAATGGGAATTGACCAAAAGCCCCGCAGGCGCCAACCAGTGGCGCGCCGTCGGCGGCGAAGGCACCGTGCCCGACGCGCATGATCCGTCCAAATCGCACGCGCCGATGATGACGACCGCCGACATGGCGATGCGTATGGATCCGGCATACGAGAAAATCTCGCGCCACTTCCTGGAAAACCCGGATGAATTTGCCGATGCCTTCGCCAAGGCGTGGTTCAAGCTCATCCACCGCGATATGGGGCCCAAAGCGCGGTATCTGGGCAAAGAGGTGCCCGCCGAAGACTTCCTGTGGCAAGATCCGCTGCCGGCACCGTCTGGTGACACACTCAGCGACGCAGACATCGCCGATCTCAAATCCAAGATCGCAGCCTCTGGTCTCGGCGTCTCGGAAATGGTCGCCACCGCCTGGGCCTCGGCCTCGACCTATCGCGGCTCGGACTTCCGGGGTGGCGCAAATGGCGGGCGCATCCGTCTGGCACCGCAAAAGGATTGGGACGTTAACCAACCCGAACAACTGGCCAAAGTGCTGGGCGTTCTGGAAGGCATTCAATCCGAATCTTCGGCCAATGTCTCCATGGCAGACCTCATAGTGTTGGCAGGCAATGTCGGCGTAGAACAAGCCGCAAAAGCTGCTGGCCATGACATCAACGTGCCCTTCACACCTGGTCGGGTCGACGCCACCCAAGAGCAAACCGATGTCGAAGGATTTGCCGTTCTGGAACCCAAGGTCGACGGGTTCCGCAACTATCAGGACACAAGCTATGCCGTCTCGGCTGAAGAAATGCTGGTGGATCGCGCGCATCTGCTTACGCTGACCGCACCGGAAATGACCGTTCTTGTGGGGGGCCTGCGCGTTTTGGGTACAAACACCAATGGCTCGACCCATGGTGTGCTGACTGACCGCGTTGGCCAACTGACGCCGGACTTCTTCACCAACATTCTCGACATGACCGTAGCGTGGGCTCCGGTCGAAGGATCGGACGGTGAATACGAAGGCCGCGACCGCAATACCGGCAAGGTGAAGTGGACCGGCACGCGCGTCGATCTGGTCTTTGGGTCCAACTCGCAACTGCGCGCCTTGGCCGAAGCCTATGCGCAAGCCGACGCGGGCAAAGCCTTTGTGGAGCAGTTCGTCAATGCCTGGACAAAGGTCATGAACCTCGACCGGTTCGACCTGTCATAAGTAACTGAGCAAACAAGAATGCGCCGGCCTCACAGCCGGCGCATTTCACATTTGACCCACCATGCAACACTTCAATTGACGACCACCTCATCTGAAGCAGCAATTGGGAAGAACACCCCATCCGACCAAAGCCCAAAGGCCTCGTCGTGATGTTCCCCGAGTTCGACAAGCCGATAGAACGACTTGCGGTCAATCAACGCTTCAAGACCTGCACGTACGTGAACATAAGGTGACGGTTCGCCAGTGGCCGGGTCAATGTCGCAGCGGATCGGCGTATCGGTCCCCGCCAAGACCTTGTCTCCAACATTTGTCTCAAAAACCAAAACCTGCGCGTCACCATCGCCAGCTGCCTCAAAATCCACCGCCACAAATGGCGCATCATCCACTGTGATGCCAACCTTCTCTACGGGTGTGACAAGAAAATATTTGCCATCTTCACGCCGCAAAATGTTGGAAAACAAACGTATTAGTCCAGCACGAGCAATTGGCGAACCGAGGTAATACCACGTGCCATCCCGCGCAATGCGCATATCAAGATCACCGCAAAATGGCGGGTTCCACAGATGCACAGGCGGCAATCCCTTGGTCGCTGCTGCACGTGCAGCATCCGCCAAACGCTCTGCTGACGGTGTCGTGATGGACTCTTTGCTCATTGCTTTTGCCATTTTGAATACACACGATACATTCTACCTAAATGATATAGACCCAAACGGAGACTTTCCATGACCGACGACGCGGACCTTCTAAAGGGAATCGAAGCTCTGGAAGACAAGTTGGCGCAGGCGCGCGCCTCGATCACCCGCCGCTTCATCGGGCAGGAACGCGTGGTGGATCTTGCACTATCGGCGCTCTTATGTGGCGGTCACGGACTGCTTGTGGGTTTGCCGGGCCTTGGAAAAACACGCCTGGTCGAGACGCTGAGCACGGTGATGGGCCTCAACTCCAACCGCATTCAGTTCACACCAGACCTGATGCCAGCCGATATTCTGGGGTCTGAGGTGCTGGAAACCGGGGCTGATGGCACCCGCGCTTTCAAATTCATCCCCGGTCCGATCTTTTGCCAGCTGCTGATGGCGGACGAGATCAACCGCGCCAGCCCTCGGACGCAATCGGCCCTTCTGCAAGCCATGCAGGAACGTAAAGTGTCTGTCGCAGGCGAAGATCGCCTGCTCTCGCCCCCTTCCACGTGCTGGCCACACAAAACCCGATTGAGCAGGAAGGCACATATCCCCTGCCCGAGGCCCAGCTTGACCGTTTCCTTGTGCAAATCGACGTGCCCTACCCGGATCGTGAGACTGAACGTGACATCATTTTGGCGACCACCGGCGTGGCAGAAGCCGAATCTCACGAAGTGTTCACACCACAAGACCTGATCGACGCGCAAAACCTGCTACGCCGGATGCCTGTCGGCGAAGCTGTGATGGAACAGATCATTGATCTCGTCCGTGCCTTCCGGCCCGAAGACCCCTCAGCCTCAGAGAAAATCCGCGAGACTGTGGCCTGGGGTCCTGGCCCGCGCGCCGCTCAGGCGATGATGCTCACCGTTAGGGCGCGTGCGATGTTGCATGGTCGCCTCGCGCCTGATGCCGACGATGTGGCCGCGATGTCGCAACCGGTCCTCACCCACCGCATGGCGCTGAACTTCGCGGCTCGCGCACGTGGTGAAGAGTTGAACGCCATTATCGCTGAAACCGTCACGGCCTTTACGAGATCCGAGGCCGCTGCGTGAGCCCAATCGCGCCCCTCCGCGCTCAGGCCGAGGCCGAAGCCGCCAGATTCCCCGCGCTGCTCGCGCGGGCCGAGCATCTGGCGGGTACGGTTCTCTTGGGTGAACACGGGCGCAGACGGTCGGGCATGGGTGATGACTTCTGGCAATACCGCCCCGTGCAAGCCGGGGATGAGTTGCGCCATATCGATTGGCGGCGCTCGGCCAAATCGGACGGTCAATTCCTGCGCCAACGCGAATGGCAGATCGCCCAAAGCGTCACACTTTGGGTCGACGGTGCCGCCTCCATGCGGTTTTCATCAGATGATGCTTTGCCCGAAAAATCCGATCGCGCGCGGCTTCTCGCCCTCGCCATGGCCATCCTTCTCAATCGTGGCGGAGAACGTGTCGGCCTCTCTGGTGCGAACCTGCCGCCGCGGCGCGGCGAAGCACAAGTCGAACGCATCTCAATGGCGCTGATGCACGAAGACAGCGCCGACTATGGCGCCCCCGAAACCACCGGAATGCTCTCCCACGGGCGCGGAGTCTTTCTGTCGGACTTCCTGGGCGAACTGGACCCGGTCAAAGAGGCCCTGACCAGCGCCGCTGATCGAGGCGTGCGCGGCGCGCTTTACCAAATTCTTGATCCAGCCGAAGAAAGCTTTCCGTATCGCGGCCGCACGATCTTTGAAAGTGTCGGCGGAACCCTTGCGCATGAAACGCTCAAAGCGTCTGAATTACGAGATCGTTATCTGGCGCGCTTAGCCACCCGCAAAGACGAGTTACGGGCCCTTTGCACGGCGACCGGCTGGCAATACGGCTTGCACCACACGTCCCAAAGCGCGCAGTCCGCGGTTCTGTGGCTATATAACGCCATTGACGGGGAGCATCACAGATGACGCTCGGCGCAATCGGCTTCACCACACCCTGGCTTCTGGCCGCACTTCTGGTCTTGCCTATTCTGTGGATCATCCTGCGCGCGGTACCGCCTGCGCCAATCCGGCGGCGCTTTCCCGGTGTCGCGCTTCTGTTGGGTCTCAAAGACGACGACACTGTCTCGGATCGCACTCCCTGGTGGTTGCTCTTGCTGCGCATGTTGGCCGTGGCCGCCGCCATCGTGGCGCTTGCGGGCCCCATCCTGAACCCACGTCAGACCGCTGAGACGCAAAACTCCGGGCCGCTTCTTATCGTGCTGGACGCAAGCTGGGCGAGCGCGCGCGACTGGCCCGCAAAATCCGAACTGCTCGATGCCATGCTCGCTGAGGCTGGCCGCGATGCGCGTCCGGTTGGTATGATGCGCCTCTCGGATGCAGAGCCGCCCGTCTTTCAGGCAGCAGAAGCATGGCGCAGCCGGTTGTCTGGCATGGCCCCCTCTCCGTGGACCGCCTCTGAAACCACGATGACAGACGCCGCCAGTATGCTAGGAGACGAGGACTTCGAAACCCGCTGGATGTCTGACGGTCTTGACCGCTCAGGTCGCGACACGCTTTTGCAAGCACTCGAAGATCGCGGCCCCGTCACTGTTTATGAAAGCCCTGTCCCCATCATCGCCCTCATGCCAGCTATTGTCGAAGATGGCGATATCCGCATCACAGGCCTGCGCGCTGTTGCGGGCACCCCGCGTGCGGTGCAGGTCGAGGCCCATGGGCGCGACCCCTCCGGTGTCTCGCGCGTCTTGGCCGACCTGACCCTGCAATTCCAACCCGATGACCTGGAAGCCACCGGTCTGCTCTCGCTGCCCTCCGAGCTGCGCGCACGCCTCACCCGGTTCGAGATTGCAGGCCAGCGGCATGCAGGCGCTGTGACCTTGACCGACGATAGCCTCAAACGCCGCGAAGTTGCCCTGATCGCCGGGCGCGAAGATCGCGAAGGCCTCGAACTCCTCTCGCCGCTACATTATCTCGAACAGGCGCTGGAACCCACAGCAGACCTTCTGGAAGGCAGCCTTCTCGATATCCTGCCTGCCAACCCCGACGTCGTCGTGCTGGCCGATGTCGCCACCCTGTCCACAGCGGAAGAAGAAGCCCTTCTCGACTGGGCCAACGAAGGCGGCATGCTCTTGCGCTTTGCTGGCCCACGTCTTGCCGCCTCTGACGTCTCGCGCAGTTCCGAAAGCCCACTGCTCCCGGTGCGCCTGCGCGCAGGTGGTCGCACAGTTGGCGGTGCCATGAGCTGGGGGAACCCAAGCAACTGGCCCCGTTCGCCGAGAACAGTCCCTTCTTTGGCCTCACGCCCTCGCCAGACATCACCGTCTCGGCGCAGGTCATGGCACAACCCGACCCGACCTTGGCAGAACGCGTCATCGCCCAGCTTTCTGACGGCACACCGCTTGTCACCCGCAAACGCATCGGCGCGGGGCAGGTTGTGCTCTTCCACATCACCGCCAATGCCGAGTGGTCCACTCTGCCACTCTCCGGCGTGTTTGTGCAGATGCTCGAACGCCTCGCCGTATCCTCGACTCTGGCCCTTCCGGACCTGAACGAACTGCAGGGCACGACGTGGCAGCCCGTTCAGGTGCTCAATGGCTTTGGCGCACTCACCGACGCCGGAACCCTACCGGGTGTCGATGGCGAAAATTTCCTGCAAGACCCACTCGGGCCGGATTTGCGCCCCGGCATCTATGAAGGCCCCGACCGGCGCCTTGCGCTCAATGTGCTCGATACCGGAACCGTTCTTCAACCTGCGACATGGCCAGCAAACGTTCCGGTTCTTGGCCTCGAACGCGCGCCTGAAACGCCACTTGGCGGGTGGCTTCTGGCCGCGGCATTGGCACTTTTGATGGCCGACATCATGGCCTCGTTGGCCCTCTCAGGCCGATTGGTCCCAGCACGCGCCACACTTTCGGCTGTCCTGCTGACCGTCATGCTCGCCCCGCAATCCGCTGATGCACAAAGCGACCTGACAGCCGAGGAAAAAACACTCCTGGCGGCTTCAGAGGTTGTGCTGGGCCACATCCTAACGGGCGATCCACAGCTCGATCAAACCGCTCAGGCCGGACTACGCGGCTTGGGCGAGACGCTCTTTTTCCGCACATCGGTGGAACCAGACACGCCTGTGGGCATTGACCTGGAAACCGATGAGCTCTCGGTCTACGCGCTCCTCTACTGGCCTATTACGCCAAATCAACCGATCCCTTCCGCCGAAGCCTATGCCAAGCTCAACACCTACCTGCGCACCGGCGGCATGATCCTGTTTGACACACGCGACGCCAATATCGCCAGTTTCGGGGCCTCTTCTCCGAACGGGCAAAAACTACAACGCCTGGCCGCTTCGCTGGATGTGCCCCCGTTGGAACCCATCCCGCAGGACCATGTGCTGACACGCACCTTCTACCTGCTACAGGACTTCCCGGGCCGTCACACCGGCCGCGGCGTTTGGGTCGAAGCTGCACCACCGGATGCCGAACAGGTCGAAGGCATGCCCTTCCGAAACCTCAACGACAACGTCACCCCTGTGGTCATCGGTGGCAACGATTGGGCCTCGGCCTGGGCGACGGATACAAGGGGCAACTCGCTATTCCCGGTCGGGCGCGGCTTTGCTGGCGAACGGCAACGGGAACTGGCCTACCGCTTTGGCGTGAATCTTGTGATGCATGTCCTGACGGGCAACTACAAATCCGATCAGGTCCACGTACCGGCCCTTCTGGATAGGTTGGGCCAATGACCGGAAACATCCTCTTTGATCCACTGCTCAATATTTGGCTGATTGCAGCACTGGCCGTCTTGCTTGTCGTTGGCATCGCCTTTGCCTATTGGCGTGGCCTGTCCGGGTGGCCGCTCCGCGCATTGGGCGGTCTGGTGATCATCGGCGCCTTTCTTGGTCCGGTCTACCAACTTGAAGAGCGCGAACCGCTCAGTGACATCGTCATCATGGTTGAAGACGAAACCGCCAGCCAAACCCTTGCTGATCGAGGCACAACCACATCTGAAACCGCCGATGCCCTCGCCACCGCCATAGAGGCTCGTCCCAACACCGAATTGCGCCGCATCACCCTGCGCGATGGACCGGACAACACCGGCACGCGCCTCATGACGGCCCTTTCTGAGGCACTGGCCGAAGAACCCCGTGGCCGCATTGCCGGGGGGATCCTGATCTCAGATGGCCGCCTGCACGATCTCGATCGAACACCGGATATGCCAGCCCCTTTGCATCTTCTGCACACCGGCCAAGAACAAGATTGGGACCGCAAGATTGAGGTCAATAACGCCCCCGCCTTCGGCATTCTGGGCGAGGATATGTCAATGACCTTGCGCGTCTCCGATCTGGGCGCGGCGCCTGCAGATGCGACTATAGTTTCGGTCGATGTGTCCATTGACGGAGAAGCCCCGCAACGGTTTCAGATCCCTCTGAACGAAGACATCGACCTTCCCGTGCGCCTGCCGCATGGTGGGCGCAATGTGCTACAATTCTCGACACCCACAGTCGATGGTGAACTCACGGACCGCAACAACACTGTGCTGGTGCAGATCAACGGGGTACGCGACCGGCTTTCGGTTTTGTTGGTGTCAGGGGAACCTCACGCCGGTGGCCGCACCTGGCGCAACCTTCTGAAATCTGACAGCTCGGTGGATCTGGTCCATTTCACCATTCTGCGTCCGCCGGAAAAACAAGACGGCGTGCCTGTCCGGGAACTGTCCCTCATCGCCTTCCCTACCCGGCAGCTCTTTTTGGAGAAGATTGACGATTTCGACCTCATCATCTTTGACCGCTACAAGCGCCGCGGCATCCTGCCATCAGTCTATTTGGAGAACGTGCGCAACTATGTCGAAGGCGGCGGTGCTGTGCTCATCGCCGCTGGCCCTGATTTCGCCTCCGCCGATAGCCTCTTTCGCACCCCTCTGGAGGCCATTTTGCCAGCGCGTCCTACCGCCCGCGTGCTTGAAGAACGCTTCCGACCGTCCATCACCGACTTAGGCCAACGTCACCCGGTGACGTCCGGTCTGGAACAGGAATTTGGTGCCGAATGGGGCCGCTGGATGCGCCAGATCGAAGTGGAACAAGCCTCTGGCGATGCCGTCATGACAGGAGTCGATGATCGTCCTCTGCTGGTGCTTGACCGCGTTGGCGAAGGTCGCGTGGCGCTTCTGGCCTCGGATCACGCCTGGCTTTGGAACCGTGGCTACGAAGGTGGCGGGCCGCAACTGGAACTGCTGCGTCGCCTTGCACACTGGATGATGAAAGAACCCGAGTTGGAGGAAGAGGCGCTCTGGGCCGAAGCCACCGGCCAGCAAATGCGCATCATCCGTCGGTCTCTCGAGGACACCGTCGGACCGGTCATCATCACTACCCCGAGTGGCGAACAAATTGAAATGTCGCTTGAAGAAGTCTCGCCAGGCCGGTTTGAGACACTCTATGACGGTCCCGATATCGGCCTCTACCGGCTTGAGAACCAAGACCACACCGCCGTGATTGGCCTGGGCCCCGCTGCCCCGGTAGAGTTCGTGAACACCATTGCCGACACCACAACTCTGGAACCCGTCGTGGACGCCACCGGCGGCGGCGTTGTCGCGCTGTCCGATGGGACGCCACGTTTGCGCGCCGTTCGCGAAGGGCGCGCTGCGGTCGGTCGCGGCTGGATCGGCATAACGCCACGTGGCGCTTACGAGACACGCTCGGTCCGGCAAACAGATTTGCTGCCGCCTTGGCTGGTCTTGTTGCTCATGTCTGGATTTGTCGTCGGCGGTTGGCTTCTCGAAGGGCGTCGCTAAACCTTACGGCGAAAGCTCAACCCGGATTTTTTCGCTGGACCATCCGTCCACCGAACACTTCGCCCGCACAAACACCTCTCGTGTGCCATCCGGAATCACAACTCCGGTCAGCGACCGCGTAAAGGGTTGTTCCTCAACATGCGGATGCAACAGCTTGCGATACCCGATCTTCTTTCCGTTACTGTCCAGAATTTCCCAGCCATCGGCATAGTGATCCCACCCTGTGTCAGGATGCTCAACCGTGACTTTGAAATTCCAAACCATCCCTACTTTCTTGACCGCGACATCGGTGATCACCGGCTCATCCGCGAAGACCGGGGTCATTGCCAGAGAGAACATGAGAACAGCCAGTCGTTTTTTCATGAATCGGACTATACTCCAAACTATGCAATTGTGCAGTCACGACCCATTGTCGCGGCTTCAACAAACCGAGACCAGCAGGATTTTCTGAATAATTCTTGCTATTTTTTAAATTGGTTATATTATATTACCAATTCAGGGAGAACGCCAATGGAAATGCCAAGCCCGAACCCAAAAGTCCTGTCCAGGAAAGCAGAGCTGATCGAACGTTTGGAACAGGTGCTTCCGAAGGCGTCGGTGATCCACGATCCATCTGAAACACGCGCGTATGAATGTGATGGTCTGACCGCTTACAAATGTCCGCCGCTTGCCGTCGTGCTGCCATCCTCAACCGAGGAAGTCTCCGCCGCATTGCGCATCTGCCACGACATGAACGTCCCGGTCGTCCCGCGCGGCTCGGGCACGTCCCTTGCCGGAGGGGCTTTGCCAACCGAAGACAGTGTGATCCTTGGCGTCGCCAAACTGAACGACGTGCTGGAGACAGATTATGACAATCGTTTCATCCGCGTACAAACCGGGCGAACCAACCTCTCTGTCACCGGCGCTGTCGAAGAAGACGGATTCTTCTACGCCCCTGACCCATCCAGCCAACTCGCCTGTGCCATTGCTGGCAACATCGCCATGAATTCGGGCGGCGCTCATTGCCTGAAATACGGTGTGACCACCAACAACCTGATGGGTGTCAAAATGGTTCAGATGGACGGCACCATCATGGATATCGGCGGGGCACATCTCGATGCCGAAGGCTATGACCTTCTGGGGCTCATCTGCGGCTCCGAAGGTCAGCTCGGCGTCGTCACCGAGGCCACATTGCGCATATTGCACAAACCCGAAGGCGCGCGGCCGGTCCTAATGGGCTTTGATTCCGCCGAAATTGCCGGACAATGCGTGTCGGACATCATCAAGGCGGGCGTTCTGCCCGTGGCCATTGAATACATGGACCGCCCCTGCATCCGTGCAACCGAAGATTTTGCAGGTGCGGGATACCCCGATTGCGAGGCGCTCTTGATCGTTGAGGTCGAAGGCTCTGATGCCGAAATTGACGAACAGCTTGAGACGATCATGAAAATCGCCCGAAGCCACAATCCCGTCGAACTCCGCGAAAGCTCTTCTCCCGAGGAAAGCGCCAAGATCTGGCTGGGCCGCAAATCGGCTTTTGGGGCTATGGGCAAGATCAATGACTACATGTGCCTCGATGGAACAATCCCCATCAGCCAGTTGCCCTACGTTCTGAAACGCATCGGTGAAATGTCCAAGGAATTTGGCCTCGACGTGGCCAACGTATTTCACGCAGGCGACGGCAACATGCACCCGCTCATCCTGTTTGATGCCAACAAACCCGGTGATCTTGAAACCTGCGAAGAGTTTGGGGCAGAGATCCTCAAGCTCTGCGTCGAGGTCGATGGCTGTCTGACCGGCGAACATGGGGTGGGCATCGAGAAACGCGATCTGATGCTGCACCAATACGACCCGGCGGATCTCGAAATTCAAATGGCCATCAAGGATGTCTTTGATCCCAAATGGCTGTTGAACCCGGCCAAGGTCTTCCCGCTTGCGTCAAGCGACGCGCGCCGCATCGCTGCCGAATAGGGGGCTGCCCCACCAACCTGTCTTTCGAGGCCTTTGGCCTCACCTCCGGAGTATTTTTGGAACGATGAAACCTCTTTCTCCCTCATCCGAGGCCGAGCTGGCCGAACTCGTCTCAAGCACGTACGAACCTTTGCGCGTGATGGGCGGTGGTACGCGACCTATTGGTGTTCCGGTCAACGCCCAACCTTTGACCACGCAAAAAATCAGCGGCATCGAGCTTTATGAACCCGGCGCACTGACCCTTGTCGCCAAGGCAGGAACGACCATCGCAGAAATAGAAAAGACCTTGGCGAAGGAAAATCAGCGTCTCGCCTTTGAACCCATGGATCATCGCGGCCTGCTAGGCACCACGGGCGAGCCTACGATTGGCGGTGTCTTTGCCGCAAACGTGTCTGGCCCCCGCCGCATTCAATGCGGTGCGGCTCGTGATTTTCTGTTGGGCGTACGCTTTGTAGATGGCCAGGGTCAGATCACCCGCAACGGTGGTCGGGTGATGAAAAACGTCACCGGCTACGACATCGTCAAACTCATGGCTGGGAGTTACGGAACGCTGGGAGTCATGACTGAGGTGGCCCTGAAGGTCCTGCCAAAATCTCATTGTACCGGTGTGCTCCTGTTAGAAGGTCTTGACGACAAAGCCGCTATACACGCCTTGTCGCGCGCGCTGGGGTCTCCCTACGAAGTGACAGGCGCGGCGCATCTTCAAGAGGGTCTGGATGGCACCCCGGTCACCATGATCCGGATCGAAGGTTTCGAGAATTCCGTCGCCTACCGCGCAGGAGAGCTGCAAGAGCTTTTGTCAGAATTCGGTGAGGCCGCTCTGGAAACCGACCCGGACCGCACGACCAATGGCTGGCGCTATATCCGCGATGTGGAACCGTTCCACAATCAAAGCGGCGATGTGTGGCGCCTCTCGGTAAAACCATCGGACGCGCCCGACCTCGTCTCCCGCATCGATGGCGCCAAAGCTATTTATGACTGGGGCGGCGGTCTCGTCTGGCTTCTGCTACCACAAGACACCGGAGCCGAAGCCATCCGAACGGCGGTCTCCGAAACCGACGGCCATGCGACCCTAATCCGGGGCAACCGCGCTGCTGGCGTATTTCAGCCGCTGGCCGCGCCGGTGGCAGCTCTGCAAGACGGGCTGCGCGCACGATTTGACCCGCGCGGCGTCCTCAATCCCGGCCTCATGGGCCAGGCGGCCTGATCCTTTCACACATAGAATGATAAGCATCTGACATGAAAACAGAATTCGCCCCCGAACGCCTGCGCGACCCGGCCATCGAGCGCTCGAATGAGATCCTGCGCACCTGCGTGCATTGCGGGTTCTGTACCGCCACATGCCCCACCTACCAGGTGCTAGGCGACGAACTCGACAGCCCCCGTGGCCGTATCTACCTCATCAAAGACATGCTGGAAAACGACCGGGATCCGGATCCCAAGACGGTCAAGCATATCGACCGCTGCCTGAGCTGTCTCGCCTGCATGACAACCTGCCCCTCGGGCGTGCACTACATGCATCTGGTGGACCACGCGCGCGAATACATCGAACAACGCTACGACCGTCCGGTCTTTGAACGTGTCCTGCGTTGGACACTGGCGCGCATTCTGCCCTACCCCATGCGCTTTCGCGTGGCGATGCTGGGGGCCAAGATGGCCAAACCCTTTGCCAAGCTGATCCCTGACGCGCGTATCCGCGCCATGCTCGCCATGGCCCCCAAGGAAATTCCGCCCGTCAGCCGCAATGACGACCCGCAAACCTTTGCGCCCAAGACACAGAAAATCAAACGCGTGGCTCTGATGACCGGCTGTGCGCAAAAGGCGCTCAACACTGATATCAACGACGCTACGATCCGCCTTCTGACCCGGCTGGGCTGTGAGGTGGTGGTGGCCGAGGGCGCAGGGTGCTGCGGCGCGCTGACCCATCACATGGGCAAAACCGCCGAGAGCCATGGCACAGCCGGTAAAAACATCAGGGCCTGGGCGCGCGAGATGGATGGCGACGGGCTGGATGCGATAGTCATCAACACCTCGGGCTGTGGCACCACGGTCAAAGACTATGGCCATATGTTCCGCAACGAACCCCTCGCCGAAGATGCCGCGCGCGTCTCTGGCATCGCCATGGATATCTCGGAACTCTTGATGCAGATCGATATCCCCGAAGGTGCCGACAAAGGCCTGCGCATCGCCTATCACGCGGCCTGTTCTCTGCAACATGGCCAACAGATCAAGACACATCCCAAAACCCTTCTTAAGAAGGCCGGGTTTGAGGTGGTGGAACCCAAGGACTCACATCTCTGCTGCGGCTCTGCGGGCACGTACAACCTGATGCAGCCCGAAATCTCAGGACAGCTCAAAGACCGCAAGGTTCAAACACTTGAGGCCAAGAACCCGGACATTATCGCGGCGGGCAACATCGGCTGCATGATGCAAATCGGCTCAGGCACCGACATCCCCATGGTGCACACCGTAGAACTGCTCGATTGGGCAACAGGTGGCCCAAAACCACCCGCATTGGCCAAAGCAGGGCTCTGAAAGGTCAAATTTTTGCCCTAAAACACACGTAAGCCCAAGTCGAAGCAGGAGGTAAGGGTTTGCGGAAGTTGTTTGTGATGGCCTGGCTTGGCCTGGCCGCGTCGGTTGCGTTTGCTGATGAAGGTGCTCTGAAACGTCTCGATACCGGTGATGACACCCGTCTGTGGGAAGGCGTGGGTCGCCTGGATATTGGCGGTGAGGGGTTTTGCACAGGCGCGCTCATTGAGCCGGATCTGGTTCTGACCGCCGCGCATTGCCTTTACAACAAACACACCGGGAAAGAAGTCGATATATCCAAGATCGAGTTCCTCGCGGGATGGCGCAATGGCCGCGCCTCGGCCTATCGCTGGGTCCGCCGCGCTGTGATCCATCCCGACTACGAGTTTTCCAAAGATGTTGACGCCCAGCGCGTGCGCAATGACATCGCCCTTCTTGAACTGCAGCACCCGATCTCAAAATCCGGCGTCGTACCGTTCCGCACCGATGAACGTCCCAAGAAAGGCGATGAAATCGGCGTCGTCAGCTATGCGCGCGACCGATCCGAGGCCCCATCACTGCAAGAGGTTTGCGAAGTACTGGCGCGCCAGCATGGTGTACTTGTGATGTCCTGCGACGTGAATTTCGGCTCATCTGGCGCACCCGTCTTCTCGATCGTTGACGGCGTCCCGCGCGTGGTGTCTGTCGTTTCGGCCATGGCCGAAGTCGATGGCGAGAAAGTTGCGCTCGGCGCACAGCTGCAAAAACCGCTCGACGACATGCGCCAAAAACTGCGCGCCACGGGTCGGTTGCAAGCCGAACCCAAAAAGAGCCTCTTTTCCAACGGAACTGCGCGCGACACAGGGGCCAAATTCGCAAAACCCAACGCTGCGTCTGAATGAAACTGACAGGCCTCATAACCGCGCTGGCGACCGCCTTTACGCTGCTTGGCTCTCAAGGACACGCCGATAGCCTGATCCGGCTCACAGACCGGGACGACCTCTTCGGATGGGAGGCCGTTGGGCGCGTGGACATGGAGGATGATGGCTATTGCACCGGTACGCTGGTGGCCAGCAACCTGGTCCTCACCGCCGCACATTGCATGTTCGACCACACAGGCCAAATACGCGCACCATCCGCATTGCAATTTCGGGCCGGTCTAAGCAACGGAACCGCAATCGCCACCCGCACTGTTGGCCGTTTCGTTGTCGCCGATGGATACAATCCAAACGTTGGCATGTCCGCCGACAACGTCCGCACGGACGCCGCCTTGCTTGAGCTGACGGAACCGATCCCAACCGCTGTTGCAGGGCCATTTGTCCCCTACCAGGATCCATCGCCGGGCGACAAACTCAGCGTCGTGTCCTACGGTCAAAGCCGGGATCGTGCGCCATCGTGGCAACGCGAATGCCGGGTGCTTTGGAGACACAAGGGACTGGTCTCCTTTGACTGCAACGTCACCTTCGGCTCTTCCGGTGCACCGGTTTTCACCGACGGAGCCTACCGTGCGCAGATCGTGTCACTTGTTGTTGGCGGCTCAAAAAACCCGGACGGCACCACCACAGCCTATGGCATGCACCTGCCTCCGGTGCTTGACGCCCTCAAACGCAAATTGCGAAGCGCGCCACCCGCCGCGATTGCCTCAGACGGGCACAAGAGGGTCCGCGTTGGACAAGGCGGCAATGCATCAGGCGCAAAATTCGCAAAGCCTTGAATTTGCGGATATTTTATCACCCCTTGAAACCGCAAATCGAACCTCCCACATATCATTTGTCCGGTGCCACGTAACGGGCCGGAACACTGCGCCTGTCCTAGAAGGGAAGGCAAACATATCGTTATCGCTCAATGGAGGATGACCCATGCGAAACTTTGATCTTGCGCCGCTTTACCGCGCATCCATTGGTTTTGACCAAATCGCCGACATGATGGACCGTGTTCTGTCCGGCGACGTCAACCAACCCACCTATCCCCCTTACAACATCGAGAAAACCGCCGATGATGCGTATCGCATTTCGATCGCCGTGGCCGGGTTTGCCGATGAAGATCTATCCGTCGAGGTCCGCGAACACGCTCTGATCGTGTCGGCTCGCAAATCCGAAGATGATGCCGAACGCACCTATCTGCACCGGGGCATCGCCACCCGCGCCTTTGAACGCAAGTTCCAACTTGCCGATCACGTCCGGGTCGACGGCGCAAGCCACGCAGACGGGATGCTGCACATTGATCTCGTGCGCGAAGTGCCCGAGGCGCTCAAACCCCGTCAGATCGAAATCGCCCGCGGTGATGTCGTCACCAAAGACGTGGTCGACGCTAAGGCTGTGAACTAAGCCACGGCAGACCCAAAACGAGAACCAAGCGCCCCTGGATCATTCCACGGGGCGCTTAATTTTGTCTTGTGATCATCGAACGCCCCGTTAACCGGAGCTTTGATGCGGCGTCGCACCGACGCGATACCGACGTAATACCGAAAGCTCTAAAGCCGCTAAATCAGGCCATTAACCATGATTCGCGCGAATTCAGCCTTATCGCTGCAAACTCTGCGCCAACCGCATCAGCTGCACCGCCTCGGCGCGGTAGCCGAACGCATCCACCCCCCGCGCCTCATTGGCCAAGGCAATCGCGTCGTCAAACTCCCAGTCGCCCAGGTAATCCTCACCCCGCAAAAGCTGACCAAACCCAGCGATGGCGGCGGCAAACTGCATCTCGGCATTGGCCTGCCCACCCGGCACAATCGGCTGCTCAATCAGCTCACTTTGCGTCTCACCGGGTCGCTTGTAGCGCAGCTTGAGAAAGCCCAGCTCACTGGCATCACTGGCTAGTTCCGCCTCGCCATACCGCAAAGGATCGGTCAATCGCGCAGGTGAGCCCACCGGCGTGATCTCATAGAGCGCCGTCACCTGATGCCCGGCCCCGATATCGCCCGCATCCACCGCATCGTTGTTGAAATCCTCGCGCGCCAGAGCGCGGGTTTCATAGCCTATAAGCCGATACTCCGCGACCGCCGCCGGATTGAACTCCACCTGAATTTTCACATCATTCGCAATGGGATAAAGCGCACCAGAGAGTTGATCCACCAGAACCTTTTGCGCCTCACTGAGCGTATCAATATAGGCCGCCTGCCCATTGCCGTTCTGCGCCAATGCCTGCATCGTCGCATCATCCAGATTGCCCCGGCCAAAGCCCAGAACCGACAGGTATGTTCCGCTCACACGCTTGTCCGCGATGAAATCCTTCAACGCCTCAGGATCCGACAAACCAACGTTGAAATCCCCATCCGTGGCCAGCAAAACGCGGGTCACTTCGCCCTCTTCTGCCATGCCTTCAGCCACCGCATAGGCCTGCTGCAATCCGGCCTGTCCTGCCGTCGATCCACCCGCATCCAGCCGGTCGAGCGCGGCCAGAATCTGCGCCCGTTCGGTGGCCGGTGTCGGCTCCAAAACCTGCCCTGCACTACCCGCATATGTCACAATCGCAACACTGTCCTGCTCAGTCAGTTCCGGCAGCATCAACGCCAAAGACTGCTTCAACAACGGCAGCTTAGCCGGCGCATTCATCGACCCGGACGTATCAATTAGGAATACCAGATTGAGCGGAGGCCGCTCCGTTAAGGATTTGTTTTCCCCCTGGATCGCAATATGCACCAGCTGCGTGTCGGCGTTCCACGGCGTATCCGTTACCGTCACGGTTGGTTCAAAGGGCGAACTCCCTTCGGGGCCGGCGTAGTCATAGGGGAAATAGTTCACCATTTCCTCAATGCGCACCGCCTCTTTCGGTGGCACCTGCCCTGCCATCAACGAGGACCGGACGACAGCATAGGATGCCGTGTCCACGTCGATGGAAAAGGTCGAAACCGGTTCCTCGGCCGTGACCTTCAATGGATTCGGGTCGGCATCGGGAAAGGCCTCGGTGTTTGCCTCAGGCTGGATATAGACATCATCCACCGAAGGAGCCGGTGCAATCAATGCACGGCTGTTTTCGCTATCTTGCAGAACCAATCCCTGCACTGCACCACCTAGTGTCTGCCCGTCTGTCGGAGCTTGCTCTCGCTTCAAAGTCGCACTGGGTTGCAGAGCTTGGGGCGCGATGGCACTTTCGGCGTCTTGCGCACTCTCCGCTTCAAGGGCTTCCACAGGCGCCGGTTCCGCCGCCACCTCCGGTGCAGCCTCTGTTGCAAATTGTTCTTCGACCACCTGACGTGTCCGGTCTTCGCTCCGCTCCGCCAATACATCATCCGACTCCAAAACCACCGGCTGCG